>NZ_SCND01000646.1:0-1354 GCF_005503585.1 Pseudomonas sp. 2VD | reverse complement strand
CATGGCGAAGGCGCCAGTGCCTCGGCGGCGGACAAGGTGGTGGCGGAGATCCGTGCCGCCGGCGGCACCGCGGTGGCCAACCACGACTCGGTCACGGACGGCGGCAGGATCGTGGAGAACGCGCTGGACGCCTTCGGCCGCGTCGACGTGGTGGTCAACAATGCCGGCATCCTGCGTGACAAGACCTTCCACAAGATGGAGGACGCCGACTGGGACCTGGTCTACCAGGTGCATGTCGAAGGCGCCTACAAGGTCACTCGCGCCGCCTGGCCGCACTTGCGCGAGCAGGCCTACGGGCGGGTGGTGTTCACCTCCTCGACCTCGGGCATCTACGGCAACTTCGGCCAGAGCAACTACGGCATGGCCAAGCTCGGCCTCTACGGCCTGACCCGCACCCTGGCCCTGGAAGGGCGCAAGAACAATATCCTGGTCAACGCCATCGCCCCCACCGGCGGTACGCGGATGACCGAGGGGCTGATCCCGCCGCAGGTCTTCGAGCAGCTCAAGCCGGAGCTGGTCAGCCCACTGGTGGTCTACCTCGGCAGCTCGGCCTGCGAGGATACCTCGGGGCTCTATGAGGTCGGCGGTGGCTGGATCGGCAAGGTGCGCTGGGAGCGCAGCCTGGGCTTCGGCTTCGATCCGAAGGCCGGCTTCGATGCCGAGGACGTGGCCGCGCACTGGCAGCAGATCTGCGACTTCGAGAACGCCGCGCACCCGGCGGACAACGTCGAGGCGCTCCGTGAAATGATGGCCAACCTGCAGAAGCACGCGCTCTGAGACGCCCGGCGGATGCGGCGCGGCCGCGGGAAAAGGACTAAGGTGAAGACCGGCTGACGCCGGTCTTCTGCCATCCGGCCGGTGTCTTTTTTCGCTTTTTCCGCAGGGAGTCTGTCATGAGTGTCATCGTCGAACGCAACGGCCCGGTCACCACCCTGGTCATCGCTCGCCCGGAGCGGCGCAATGCGGTGGACCGGCCGACCGCCCAGGCCCTGGCCGACGCCCTGCGCGAGTTCGAAGCGGACGATACGGCGCGGGTCGCGGTACTCACCGGCAGCGGCGGCAATTTCTGCGCCGGCGCCGACCTGGCGGCGGTAGCCGAGGATGGCGAGCGGCGCAATCGTCTGGAGGCGGAGGGCGACGGGCCGATGGGGCCGAGCCGCATGCAGCTCGGCAAGCCGCTGATCGCCGCCATCGAAGGCTATGCGGTGGCCGGCGGGCTGGAGCTGGCGCTGCTCGCCGACCTGCGGGAAGGCGGCGAGTTCCGCCGCCAGCTCCTCGGCCTCGGCTCGCGCCGAACCGCTCGGCACCACCCGGTTGGCCAGGCCGATCTGCAACGCTTCGTCGGCCTTCACCG
>NZ_SCND01000645.1:0-1356 GCF_005503585.1 Pseudomonas sp. 2VD | reverse complement strand
GACAGATAGGAAGCCATGGCGCCCCGAGGGCACCGCTGGGAAAACACGCTGGGAAGGTGGGCTCAGCCCTGGGCGGGCGGCGGCATCGGTGGCAGCTCGGCGAGCGGCGCGTCGACATGATCGCCATGCGGGTCGCTACGCGCGGCGATGTCGTTCTCGTCGATCACGCGGGTCTTGCCGCTGCGGTTGTCGACGATGATCGAGTAGCTGCCGTCGAGGGTGGCGACATTGATGTGGGTTTCCAGGCTGCCGCGCACCACGGTCAGGCTTTCCGCCTCGTCGCCGTCCACCAGGCCGCCGCCCGCCCAGGGCTGAGCCCACCTTCCCAGCGTGTTTTCCCAGCGGTGCCCTCGGGGCGCCATGGCTTCCTATTGTCCGAACACAGGCAACCCATGAAGAAATCCCTGCTCTGCTCCACCCTAGCCCTGGCGGTAGCCTCTGCCGCCCAGGCCGCGCCGAAGACCGTCGACATCATGGTGCTCTACACCCCCGCGGCGACCCAGACCGCAAATGGCCGCGACATCGATGCGCGGATCGCCAGCTACATCGAGTTCGCCAACACCGCCTACGAGAAGAGCGGCGTCAACCTGCGCCTGCGTCTGGTGCACAAGCAGCGCCTGGACTGGGCCGACTACCCGACGGTGACCGGCGCCAATCTCGATCGCTTCATGCGCGACCCGCAGGTGCAGCGCCTGCGCGAGCAGTACGGCGCCGATCTGGTCAGCCTGGTCAACCGCTCGCAGAACAGCGGCAATGGCTACATCACCTGCGGCATCGGCTACATGGGCTCGGGCGATAAGAACAGCGGGCGCTTCCACGGCAATGCCAAGGACATTGCCTACAACCTCACCGGGGTCGACTGCGGGCTCAACACCTTCGCCCATGAAGCCGGCCACAACATGGGCCTGCGCCACTCCTACGAGCAGGACCTGGAGTCCAGCTACTACGATCCGCGCTACGCCCACAGCGGCACCTACGAATGGAGCCGCGGCTACGGCGTGCAGGGGCGCTTCGCCACCGTGATGGCCTACCCGCATGCTTTCGGCACCAACAAGCAGGCACCGTTCTTCGCCAACCCGCGCCTGGTCAACGCCGAATGCGCCAACCAGCCCTGCGGTCGCGAAGAACACGCCGACGCCGTACGCGCGCTGAACAGCATGGCCACGCAGATCGCCGACTTTCGCCCGACCAAGGTACCCGGCACGGTCAACCCGGGCTCCGGCGGCGACACGCCGACCCCGCCGGACCTGCCATGGTGCACGAAAGCCAAGCTCGGCGGCCTGCTCGGCGATGGCGAGTTCGCCAGCATGGAAGGCTGGCGCGCATGGTCCGGCAACGCCCAGCTGAGCCTGGTGA
>NZ_SCND01000644.1:0-1367 GCF_005503585.1 Pseudomonas sp. 2VD | reverse complement strand
GCGCTCCACCGGGGTCGCCATGCACGACTACGGCTGCATGCTGCGCGCCTACCGGCGCAGCATCGTCGAAGCGATGCTGGCCTGCCGCGAACGCAGTACCTTCATCCCGATCCTGGCCAACGGCTTCGCCCGGCATACCTGCGAGATCCGCGTCGCCCACGCCGAGCGCGCCCATGGCGAATCGAAATACAGCGCGATGCGCCTGCTCAACCTGATGTTCGACCTGGTCACCTGCATGACCACCACGCCGCTGCGCCTGCTCAGCCTGGTCGGCGGCGGCATGGCCCTGGCCGGCTTCCTCTTCGCCCTGTTCCTCCTCGTGCTGCGCCTGGCCTTCGGCGCCGCCTGGGCCGGCAACGGCCTGTTCGTGCTGTTCGCCGTGCTGTTCATGTTCAGCGGCGTGCAGTTGCTCGGCATGGGCCTGCTCGGCGAGTACCTCGGGCGCATGTACAGCGACGTGCGCGCGCGGCCGCGCTTCTTCATCGAGCGCGTGGTCCGCGCAACGCCCTCCGCGCTTCCCTCGGCCCTGCAGCGGGCCGGTTTCACCTCTTCATCCAGCGAGCCTTCCACGCCATGACCTCGAAAGCCGTCGTCTTCGCCTACCACGACATCGGTTGCACCGGTATCGAAGCCCTGCTCAATGCCGGCTACGAGATCGCCGCCGTCTTCACCCATGCCGACGACCCACGGGAAAACACCTTCTACGCCTCGGTCGCACGCCTCTGTGCCGAGCGCGGCATTCCGCTGCACGCGCCCGAGGACGTGAACCATCCGCTGTGGCTGGAGCGCATCCGCCAACTGCGCCCGGACTATCTGTTCTCCTTCTACTACCGCCGCCTGCTTGGCGCCGAACTGCTCGCCTGCGCCGCACGCGGCGCCTACAACCTGCACGGTTCGCTGCTGCCGCGCTACCGCGGACGCGCCCCGGCGAACTGGGTGCTGGTCAACGGCGAAACGCAGACCGGGGTGACCCTGCATCGCATGATCGAGCGCGCCGACGCCGGGCCGATCCTCGCCCAGCAGGCCGTCGCCATCGACCCCGAGGACACCGCCCTGAGCCTGCACGGCAAGCTGCGCAAGGCCGCCGGCGCCCTGCTGCGCGACAGCCTGCCGCTGCTCGCCCTCGGCGTGCTACCGGAAGTCGAGCAGGACGAGAGCCAGGCCAGCCACTTCGGCCGGCGCACCCCGGCGGACGGCCTGCTCGACTGGCACAGGCCGGCACGGCAGTTGTACGACCTGGTGCGCGCAGTGACCCAGCCCTACCCTGGCGCCTTCTGCCAGGTCGGCGAACAGAAGCTGATCGTCTGGAGCGCCGAGGTGGTCGCCGGCAACCACGGTCGCGAGCCGGGCAGCGTACTGTCCTGCGA
>NZ_SCND01000643.1:0-1409 GCF_005503585.1 Pseudomonas sp. 2VD | reverse complement strand
CGGTACCAGCCCGGCTCGCCCTCGACGTCACTGACGATGATCTGTGCAGCGCGCAGCGGGCGACGGCCGCGCACTTCGGCGCTGGGGTTTTCCTGGTCGGCGACGTACTGGCGGATCCACTTGTTCAGCTCCAGCTCGAGGTCGGTACGCTCCTTCCACGACCCCAGCTGTTCGCGTTGCAGGACCTTCAGGTAATGGGCCAGGCGGTTGACGATCATCATGTACGGCAACTGGGTGCCGAGCTTGTAGTTCAGCTCCGCGGCCTTGCCTTCGGCGCTGATGCCGAAGAACTTCGGCTTCTGCACCGAGCTGGCGGAGAAGAACGCGGCGTTGTCGCTGCCCTTGCGCATGGTCAGGGAAATGAAGCCTTCCTCGGCCAGTTCGTACTCGCGGCGATCGGACACCAGCACCTCGGTGGGGATCTTGGTCTCGATCTCGCCCATGCTCTCGAAGTGGTGCAAAGGCAGGTCCTCCACCGCACCGCCGCTCTGCGGCCCGATGATGTTCGGGCACCAGCGATACTTGGCGAAGCTGTCGGTCAGCTTGGTGCCGAAGGCATAGGCGGTGTTGCCCCACAGGTAATGCTCGTGGCTGTTGGCCACGGTCTCCTTGTAGGCGAACGACTTGACCGGATTCTCTTCCGGATCGTAGGGCGTGCGCAGCAGGAAGCGCGGTACGGTCAGCGCCACGTAGCGGGAATCCTCGGACTGGCGGAAGCTCTGCCACTTGGCGAACTGCGGGCCTTCGAAATGATCCTTCAGGTCCTTCAGGTCCGGCAGGCCGGTGAAGCTTTCCAGGCCGAAGAACTTCGGACCGGCGGCCGCCACGAACGGCGCATGGGCCATGCAGGCCACGCTGGAGACGTATTGCATCAGCTTGACGTCGGGCGAACTGGGCGACATGTAGTAGTTGGCGATGATGGCGCCGACCGGCTGGCCACCGAACTGGCCGTATTCGGCGGTGTAGATGTGCTTGTACAGGCCGGACTGCATCACCTCGGGCGAGTCCTCGAAATCGTCCAGCAGGTCCTGCTTGGAAACGCTGAGAATCTCGATCTTGATGTTCTCGCGGAAGTTGGTGCGGTCGACCAGCAGTTGCAGGCCGCGCCAGGCCGACTCCAGCGCCTGGAAATCGGGATGATGGAGGATCTCGTCCATCTGCGTGCTGAGCTTGGCATCGATCTCGGCGATCATCCGGTCGACCATCGCCTTCTTCACCGGCTCGCCGTCGTTCTGCGGCTTGAGCAATTCCTCGATGAAGGCGGAGACGCCGCGCTTGGCGATGTCGTAGGCCTCGTCGTCCGGGCTCAGGCGGGTCTCGGCGATGATGCTGTCGAGAATGTTGTATTCGCCGTTCTGGTTCCGGCCTTGCTGTGCGGCACTGGTGCTCATGTATCTGCTTCCTTGGCT
>NZ_SCND01000642.1:0-1414 GCF_005503585.1 Pseudomonas sp. 2VD | reverse complement strand
AGCGCCGGACTGCCGCGCAGGTACGCCTGCACGTCGCGCAGGCGCGACGGATCGCCCCATTCGGGTTGCTGCAGCGCTTCGCAGCGCCGTACGCGTTGCAATAGATCGTCCATAGTTCACCCCTTCCAGGATGGCCTCAGGTGGGAATGCCTTCGCGTTTGATCTGCGGGACCGGAATGCTCAGGGCGCGCAATTGCTGGAAGACGTTCATGAATTCGCGGTTGCGCTTGATCTTGCCGTCGTCCAGCTCGAAGGAATGCAGGAAGTGGTTCTCGTAGTAACCCTCGGGATACCCGGGGAAGAGGATCTTGCCGTGGCCGTCGCACTCGACCCAGAAGTGGTTGGGATCGTCGGTCTCGAAGACCTTGATGTTGTACCACTCCCAATCCGGGAAGCATTTCAGCGACCACACCGCGTGCTCGGCCAGCTTGTCCTTGCCACGAATGACGATGGGCGAACCGGTATCGGTGGTCCATAAACCGCCACAGCCGTCCTCGACGAAAAGTTCATGGCGGCGCAGGCGATCCTGGCCTTTGGTGTTCATATACTTGACCACCGTCTCGCGATTCTTCCTGCGCAACTCCACGGCGTCTTCGAAACCTTGGGGAATAGCATTATCGAGCATCGTCATATCTCCTCTTGAATTGGAATAATCATTAATCAGGTGGGAATGCCGTCACGTTTTATTTGCGGAACGGCTATTCCCAATGCACGCAATTTCTGCATCGGGTTCATGAACTCGCGATTGCGTTTTATCCGGCCGTTCTCGAGTTCGAAGGAATGGATGTAGTGGTTCTCGCAATAGCCCTGCGGATACCCTGGGACCAGCGCCTTGCCGCGCCCGTCGCACTCGACCCAGAAGTGGTTCGGATCCTCGGTCTCGAAGATCCGCACGTTGTGCCACTCCCAGTCGGGGAAGCAGCGCTCGAGCCACTCGGCGAGCCGCCTGAGGCTCTCATGGCCCCGGAAAACCAGGGGTTCGCCGCTTTCCGTGGTCCAGTTGCCGGCGCAGCCGTCCTCGACGAACAGGCTGTGCCGCTGCAACCGTTCGGCCCCCTTCATGCGCATGTAGTGCTCGACCGTGGCACGGTTGCGCCGCCGCAATTCCAGGTTGTCGGTAAACCCTTTCAACCGTTGGTACTCTCGCATGGTGCGAATCTCCGCCAGTTCGAATCGACTGGCATCCATACCGGAAAGAAGACATCGGGATGACAGGCCGGAGAAATTGCCGTGAAACTTTTTCCGGGCAAAAGTTGCCCGCTTCGGAGCGTCTCCAAAGTTTCAACTAATGCCGAATTGCCATGACCGAATGTTTCGCCTGAAACCCAGTTGTAACCAGATTTGACAGGGGACAAACTTATAAACGCTTTTTTGCAATAGCCATAACCCCTTAAAAATTACAGGTGTGGGGCAT
>NZ_SCND01000641.1:0-1419 GCF_005503585.1 Pseudomonas sp. 2VD | reverse complement strand
TTCCAGGGAACTGGCGAAGCGCCCCCGTGAGGACTCTGCCCATGACCAAACAACCCTTCTACAAGAGCCTGTACGTGCAGGTTCTGGTCGCCATCGCCATCGGTATCGCGCTCGGCCACTGGTACCCGGAAACGGCGGTGGCGATGAAGCCGTTCGGCGACGGCTTCGTCAAACTGATCAAGATGGCCATCGCGCCGATCATCTTCTGCACCGTGGTCACCGGCATCGCCGGCATGCAGAGCATGAAGTCGGTCGGCAAGACCGGCGGCATGGCGCTGCTGTACTTCGAGGTCGTCTCCACCGTGGCCCTGATCATCGGCCTGGTAGTGGTCAACGTGGTCCAGCCGGGCGCCGGCATGCACGTCGACCCGAACACCCTCGACACCAGCAAGATCGCTGCCTACGCCGCTGCCGGCGAGAAGCAGAGCACCGTCGACTTCCTGATGAACGTGATCCCCGGCACCGTGGTCGGCGCGTTCGCCAACGGCGACATCCTCCAGGTCCTGTTCTTCTCCGTGCTCTTCGGCTACGCCCTGCATCGCCTGGGCAGCTACGGCAAGCCGGTGTTCGAGTTCATCGAGCGTGTCTCCCACGTGATGTTCAACATCATCAACGTGATCATGAAGGTCGCCCCGATCGGCGCGTTCGGCGCCATGGCCTTCACCATCGGCGCCTACGGCGTGGGTTCGCTGGTGCAGCTCGGCCAGCTGATGCTGTGCTTCTACATCACCTGCATCCTGTTCGTGCTCATCGTCCTCGGCGGCATCGCCCGCGCCCACGGCTTCAGCATCCTGCGCTTCATCAGGTACATCCGCGAGGAACTGCTGATCGTGCTGGGCACCTCGTCTTCCGAGTCGGCTCTGCCGCGGATGATCGACAAGATGGAGAAGCTCGGCTGCAACAAGTCGGTGGTCGGCCTGGTGATTCCCACCGGTTACTCCTTCAACCTCGACGGCACCTCGATCTACCTGACCATGGCCGCGGTGTTCATCGCCCAGGCCACCGATACGCCGATGGACATCACCCACCAGATCACCCTGCTGCTGGTGCTGCTGATCGCTTCCAAGGGCGCCGCCGGCGTCACCGGCAGCGGCTTCATCGTGCTCGCCGCGACCCTTTCCGCCGTCGGCCACCTGCCGGTCGCCGGCCTGGCGCTGATCCTCGGCATCGACCGCTTCATGTCCGAAGCCCGCGCGCTGACCAACCTGGTCGGCAACGGCGTGGCCACGGTAGTGGTTTCCAAGTGGTGCAAGCAGCTCGACGAGGGCACCTTGCAGCGCGAAC
Source organism: Pseudomonas sp. 2VD (assembly GCF_005503585.1). NCBI lineage: Bacteria > Pseudomonadati > Pseudomonadota > Gammaproteobacteria > Pseudomonadales > Pseudomonadaceae > Pseudomonas > Pseudomonas sp. 2VD. Next base: position 135 of record NZ_SCND01000641.1, on the reverse strand, counting down.
TGGCCGGCGAGGGCAACGCTTCGTCGCCTGCCAGCGATATTCCGGTGGGCGGCCGCGAAGCGGTCTAAGCTCAAACCTGTTCGGCAGGGGGAAGTGAAGAGCTCCCTGCCGCCCTTCGAACCCGCCCTCGTGGCG
>NZ_SCND01000640.1:0-1457 GCF_005503585.1 Pseudomonas sp. 2VD | reverse complement strand
CGGCCGGCGTCTGGCGCGACCTGCGCCTCGCCCTCGGCCTGCGCCTGGTGCATGAGCCGGGCCGCTACAACGCGGTGCAGCGCCTGCTGTACTGGCTGGTCCTGGGGCTCGGCGCGCTGCTGGTGCTGTCCGGGCTGGCGATCTGGAAACCGGTGCAACTGCACGGGCTGACCGTGTTGTTCGGTGGCTTCCAGGGTGCGCGCTGGGTGCATTTCCTGGCCATGGCCGGGGTCGTCGGGTTCGTCGTCGTGCACCTGCTGCTGGTGCTGTTGGTGCCGCGCACCCTGCTGTCGATGATCATCGGACGCGAGTGGCGGCGCGGACGGAGGAGCGAAGGATGAAGGGGCCGGAGAAGAAGCGCGCGAAGATCGCGATCGACCCGTCCAGCGAGCGGCAGATGGTCGATTTGCAACGCCGCCTGCTGTTGCGCGGCGGCCTGTCCCTGGGCGCCCTGGCGATGCTCTCGGGGTGCCGGCTACAGGATGGCGATTCGGTCGACAAGGTACTCTGGGCCATGTCGCGCTGGAACGACCGGGTCCAGGCCTGGCTGTTCAGCCGTACGCGGCTGGCGCCGACCTTCGATCCGTCGCAGGTGGCCTCGCCGTTCCCCTTCAACGCGTTCTACCCGGCCTACAACGTGCCGGAGATCGACCTGCCGGAATACCGCCTGCAGGTTTCCGGGCGGGTCCGCGACAAGCGCCCCTGGAGCCTGGAGCAACTGCGCCGGCTGCCGCAGGCCAGCCAGGTCACGCAACTGATCTGCATCGAGGGCTGGAGCGCGATCGGCCAGTGGAGCGGAGTGCCGCTGCGCACCTTCCTGGAGCTGGTCGGCGCCGACACCTCGGCGAAGTACGTCGGCTTCAAGTGCGCCGACCGCTACTACTCCAGCCTCGACATGCCCAGCGCGCTGCATCCGCAAACCCTGCTGGCGCTGGAGATGTCCGGGCAGGCGCTGCCGGAGGAGAACGGCTACCCGCTGCGCCTGCGGATTCCCACCAAGCTCGGCTTCAAGAACGCCAAGCACGTGGTGGAGATCTTCGTCAGCAACAGCAATCCCGGAGGTTACTGGGAGGACCAGGGCTACAACTGGTTCAGCGGAGTCTGAGGCGGGAGAGTGCGGCTGCCTCGGGCCATGCGCCCAGCGCGACAGGGATGGGAAAATAGGAAAGCCCGGCATCGAGCCGGGCTTTTCTCGCGCCTTGCGGCGTAGCGAGCGGTCAGGCGGTGCGCAGGTCGAAACGGCTCATGCTGCGATGCAGGCGGTCCACGGTCTGTTCGCTGCCGTTGTCGGCCAGGCGGGCTTCGGCCTTGGTCATGTCCTTGTGCAGGCGGTCGACGGTCTGCTCGCTGCCGTTGTCGGCCAGGCGGGCTTCGGCCTTGGTCATGTCCTTGTGCAGGCGGTCGACGGTCTGCTCGCTGCCGTTGTCGGCCAGGCGGGCTTCGGCCTTGGTCATGTC
>NZ_SCND01000639.1:0-1504 GCF_005503585.1 Pseudomonas sp. 2VD | reverse complement strand
CTCCTGCAAGAGCGCGCCGGCCAACTGGGCCTGGCGATCGACCTTAAGGACGTTTCCCCGGCCGCCTGGCCAGAGCGACCGGCCAAAGCCGGCCAACTGTACGTATGGGATACGCCGCTGGCCGCCCCGGTCCGCCCCGGGCAATTGGACCGCGCCAACGCCGCCTACGTCCTGGAAACCCTGACCCGCGCCGCTCAGGGCTGCCTCGACGGGCACTTCGCCGGGATGATCACCGCACCGGTGCACAAGGGCGTGATCAACGAAGCCGGCATCCCCTTTTCCGGCCATACCGAATTCCTCGCCGACCTCACCCACACCGCCCAGGTGGTGATGATGCTGGCCACTCGTGGCCTGCGCGTTGCCCTGGCGACCACCCACCTGCCGCTGCGCGAGGTCGCCGACGCCATTAGCGACGAGCGCCTATCCCGGGTCGCGCGCATCCTCCACGCCGACCTGCGCGACAAGTTCGGCATCGCCCATCCGCGCATCCTGGTCTGCGGACTCAACCCGCACGCCGGCGAAGGCGGTCACCTGGGCCGGGAAGAGATCGAGGTGATCGAACCCTGCCTCGAGCGCCTGCGTGGCGAAGGCCTCGACCTGATCGGTCCGCTGCCGGCCGACACCCTGTTCACTCCCAAGCACCTGGAGCATTGCGACGCGGTGCTGGCGATGTACCACGACCAGGGTCTCCCCGTGCTCAAGTACAAGGGCTTCGGTGCCGCCGTGAACGTGACCCTCGGCCTGCCGATCATCCGCACCTCTGTCGACCACGGTACCGCGCTCGACCTGGCCGGAAGCGGCCGCATCGATAGCGGCAGCCTGCAGGTCGCCCTGGAAACCGCCTACCAGATGGCGGCCAGCCGCTGCTGACGGCGGTCGGCCATCGTTTAGCCCTGCCGGCCCGACGCTTCGCTGTTAAAATGGCGCCCTTTCGCATCCGCGCCTCCCGCCTTGGCCTGGGGCCCGCAGCCTGGAACCGTTTCCAATGTCCGAGCTTTACCAACACCGCGCGCGCAAGCGCTTCGGCCAGAACTTCCTGCACGATGCCGGGGTGATTCACCGCATCCTCCGTGCCATCCATGCCCGCGAGGGTCAGCGCCTGCTGGAGATCGGCCCGGGCCAGGGTGCCCTGACCGAGGGACTGCTGGGCAGCGGCGCACGCCTGGACGTGATCGAGCTCGACCAGGACCTGATCCCCCTGTTGAAGCTGAAATTCGGCCTCGAGTCGCGCTTCAGCCTGCACCAGGGCGACGCCCTCAAGTTCGATTTCGCCTCGCTGGTGGAGAGCGGCGAGAAGCTGCGAGTGGTCGGCAACCTGCCCTACAACATCTCCACGCCACTGATCTTCCATCTGCTGGAGCACGCGCCGGTGATCGAGGACATGCACTTCATGCTGCAGAAGGAAGTGGTCGAGCGCCTGGCGGCCACGCCGGGCGGCGGGGACTGGGGCCGGCTCTCGATCATGGTCCAGTATCACTGTCGGGTGGAGCACCTGTTCAACGTC
>NZ_SCND01000638.1:0-1512 GCF_005503585.1 Pseudomonas sp. 2VD | reverse complement strand
GTCCACCAGGATGCCGATCGCCAGGACCATGCCGAACATGGTCAGCACGTTGATCGAGAAGCCCAGGCCGAGCATCACCGTGAAGGTGCCGAGCAGGGCCACCGGCACCACCAGCGTCGGGATCAGGGTGGCGCGGAAGTTCTGCATGAACAGGTACATCACGGCGAACACCAGCAGCATCGCCTCGAGCAGGGTGCTGACCACCTTCCTGATCGAGATCTCGACGAACGCCGAGGTGTCATAGGGGATGTTGTAGCTCACGCCCTCCGGGAAGTAGCGCGACAGCTCGTCGAGGGTGGCGCGGATGCGCTTGGCGGTGGCCACCGCGTTGGAGCCGGGCGCCATCTTCACCGCCAGGCCGGTGGCGGTCATCTGGTTGACCCGCGAGACGAAGCCGTACTCGCTCTGGCCGAACTCGACGCGGGCCACGTCGCGCAGGCGGATCGCGCCGCCGTCGGCGCGGATGCGCAGCGGAATCTCGCCGAACTGCTCGGGCGTCACCAGGGTGTCGTCGACCTTCACCGTGGCGCTGATCGGCGCCGAGTCGGGGACCCCGAGGTTGCCGATGTCGCCCACGGTGAGGCGGGCGTTGTGCCGGCGCACGGCGTTGACCAGGTCGCTGGCGCTGAGGTTCATCGAGGTCAGCTTGGCCGGGTCGGGCCAGATGCGCATGGCGTACTCGGCGCCCCAGGTCTCGACCTTGCCCACGCCCTCCACCCGGCGCAGCGCCTGCAACACGTTGGACGAGGCGATCTCGCCCAGCTCCATGGCGTCGTAGCGGCCGCTGGAGGAGGTAAGGGTGACGATCAGCTGGATGCTGTCCGCCGCCTTCTCCACATAGATGCCGTCGCGCCGCACCGACTCGGGCAGGCGCGACTCGACGATCTTCAGGCGGTTCTGCACTTCCACCGCAGCGAGGTCGGCGTTCACGCCCTGGCGGAAGGTCAGGGTCAGCGAAGCCTGGCCGGTGCTGCTGGTGGCCTTGGTGTAGAGCAGGCCGGGCGCGCCGTTCATCTCGCGCTCGATGATCGCGGTCACCGCTTCCTCGACCACCTTGGCCGAGGCGCCGGGATAGCTGGCGCTGACGTTGACCACCGGCGGCGCGATGTCCGGGTACTGGGCGACCGGCAGGAAGCGGATCGCCAGGACCCCGGCGAGCACGATCAGCAGGGAGATCACCCAGGCGAAGACCGGCCGGTCAATGAAGAAACGAGCCATTCGTAGCGTTCTCCGTCACTGGCCCGCCGGCGAGGCGGCCAGCGGTGAGGGGGCGTCGGCGCTGGCCGGCTGGCGGACCACCGCCTGGACGCTGGAGCCGGCGGCATGCTGGGCGGCGTTCTCGACGATCACCCGCTCGCCGCCCTTGAGCCCGCGGCTGATGATCCAGTCGCGGCCCTGCAGGGTGTCGGCGCGGACCTCCACGTCTTCCACCACGCCCTGTGGGTTGACCACCTTGACCACGGCGGACTGGGCGGTACGGATCAGCGCGTCGCGCGGGACGGTGATCGCCTG
>NZ_SCND01000063.1:0-21463 GCF_005503585.1 Pseudomonas sp. 2VD | reverse complement strand
CCGCCGGCGCTGCTGATCGCTTCGTCCAGCGGACGCGGGCGCAGCAGCGTCAGCGGCAGGCGCTTGATCGCCGCCGCCAGGCGGGCCGGCTCGGCATAGGTGGCGGCGGGGGTGAGTTCACGCAGGAGGCCGGCCCTAACCCCATCGATGCCCAACTGGCTGCGCAGGTGATTGGCCATCGACCTGGAGCCGCGCGGGCGAGCCAGGGCTGCCTCGATCTGCTCGCGACGCCTGTTCGGCAACAGGTCCAGCCATACTTCGGCCGATCCCTGTGCCTCGATCCTTTCGCGGATGGCGGCGGAGAGGGCATAGACCAGGCTGCCCTCGATACCGTCGCGGGTCACGACGAATTCGCCCTGGCGCGGCGTTTCGCCCGCCAGTCCCATGGCCACCGGTTTGACCGGAGCGCCGGAGAACTTGTCGCGAAACAGCTCGCTCCAGCCGCCGTTCTCGAAACCGCAATTGCTTGGCCGCAGGGGCTCGACCTCGACGCCGCGGGCACGCAGCAGGGGCACCCAGGCGCCGTCGGAGCCCAGGCGCTGCCAACTGCCGCCACCGAGCGCCAGGATCACGGCGTCGGCCCGTATCGACAGGCGCTCGGCGGCGCTCTGGATGTCCAGCGTACCGTCCGCGTTCCAGCCCAGCCAACGGCAGCGGGTGTGGATGAGCACGCCTTGCTCGCGCAGGCGCTTGAGCCAGGCACGGAGCAACGGCGCGGCCTTCATGTCGGAGGGGAACACCCGGCCGGAACTGCCGACGAAGGTGTCGATACCCAGGCCGTGGATCCAGGCGCGCAACGCATCCGCGTCGAATTCGCCGAGCAGTGCGGCGATTTCCTTCTGGCGCCTGCCATAGCGGCCGAGGAATTGTTCCCTGGCCTCGGCATGGGTGATGTTCATGCCGCCGACGCCCGCTAGGAGGAATTTCCGGCCGACCGAGGGCATGGCGTCGAACACTTCCGTGCGTACGCCCGCCTGGCTCAGGACCTCCGCGGCCATCAGGCCTGCGGGACCGCCGCCGACGATGGCGACCTGGGGGGAAAGGGAGGATGCTTGACTGGGCATGTGGACGACGAGCGAGACCTGGGGAAACCGGCGTGCAGTGTAACCGAGGCGAAGACCGCCTCCGAGCCTTGTCGATGCCACCTGGTCCGCTCGCCGTGCGCCTGGTCAGGAACTGATCAACCGTCGCAAGGCCAGGCACGATGCGCTGCGCGAAGCGTTTTTCGCACCTTATCCACAGGCGGTTCCACATGCTTTGTGGAAATCCGCCGACGCTCGTCGCGTGGCAGGAACGGCTTCCGGTCGCGCTTGCCCGAAGGTGCGCTAGGCCTTGGCTTCGACAGCCAAGCGCCAGGTCAGTGGATCAGCGAATTGCGCTTGGCGAACTCTGCGAGGTCGACCAGCGAACCCAGGCCGAGCTTCTGCAGCAGGCGGGTCTTGTAGGTGCTGACGGTCTTGTTGCTGAGGAACAGCTTCTCGCCGATGGCCTTGTTCGAATAGCCCATGGCGAGGTGCTGGAGGACGATCATCTCGCGGTCGGAGAGCAGGCCGATAAGCTCGCTTTCGGAAATGCGTTCCGGCGGGGTGCCGAGGGTATCGAACGTGAGCGAAGGAAAGAACGTGTAGCCAGCGGTCACCGCGTTCAGGGCGTTGATCAGGTTGTTCAGGTCTTCTTCCTTGTTGACGAACCCACGGGCGCCGACCTGGATACAGCGCTTGCAGAACGCCTCTGCGGATTGTGAAGTGAGTACCAGCACCTGGGTGCGCAGTTCCAGCGACTTGATCCGCGAGATCACGGTCAGGCCGTCGAGCTTGGGAATGCCGATGTCGAGAATCACCACGTCCGGTTCGTGCTCCCGGACCAACTGGATGGCATCCACGCCATTGTCCGTCTCGGCCACCACCTGCAAACCATGCTTTTCCAGCAGGACGCGCACGGCGAGGCGGATGACGGGGTGGTCGTCGACGATCAGGACGGTATGCATAAATTCGATTTACCTTGAGGGACCGGGGCAGGGTCGGGATTCGATTTCCCGGGCGCTGCCGCCGGTGGTCATCCATGTTGGGCGCTAGGCCGAGATCGCCGTCCAGAATAGCCTGTTGAGGCGGGGCGATTCGGTTTTTCATGTGGAACCATGCTAATCCAACCGAACCTCCAAATCAGTAGGAAAATTCCCACAAAACATGGGGACTTGTCCCATAGGTCTAGTAAGGGAAACACAGCAGTATATCGCCGGTATTTCCTGGAAACCCTGTGTGGACCGTGATGAATGATTTGAATGTTCTGGTGTTGGAGGATGAGCCTTTTCAGCGCCTGGTAGCCGTCACAGCCCTGAAGAAAGTGGTGCCCGGATCGATCCTCGAGGCGGCGGACGGCAAGGAGGCGGTGGCGATCCTGGAGTCCTGCGGACACGTCGACATCGCCATCTGCGACCTGCAGATGAGCGGCATGGACGGCCTGGCGTTCCTTCGCCACGCAAGCCTGAGCGGCAAGGTCCATTCGGTGATCCTCAGCAGCGAGGTGGATCCCATCCTGCGCCAGGCCACCATTTCGATGATCGAGTGCCTGGGCCTCAATTTTCTCGGCGACCTCGGCAAGCCATTCAGCCTGGAGCGGATCACCGCCCTGTTGACCCGCTACAACGCTCGTCGCCAGGACCTGCCGCGACAGATCGAAGTCGCCGAGCTGCCCTCCGTGGCGGACGTGGTGCGCGGCCTCGACAACGGCGAGTTCGAAGCCTACTACCAGCCCAAGGTGGCCCTGGATGGCGGCGGCCTGATCGGCGCCGAGGTCCTGGCACGCTGGAACCACCCGCATCTCGGCGTACTGCCGCCGTCGCATTTCCTCTATGTGATGGAAACCTACAACCTGGTCGACAAGCTGTTCTGGCAACTGTTCAGCCAGGGTCTGGCGACGCGCAGGAAGCTGGCGCAGTTGGGGCAGCCGATCAACCTGGCGTTCAACGTCCATCCTTCGCAACTGGGTTCGCGTGCGCTGGCCGAGAACATCTCGGCGTTGCTGACCGAGTTCCACCTGCCGCCCAGTTCGGTGATGTTCGAGATCACCGAGACCGGGTTGATCAGCGCTCCTGCCAGCAGCCTGGAGAACCTCGTGCGTCTGCGGATCATGGGCTGCGGCCTGGCGATGGACGATTTCGGCGCCGGCTATTCGTCCCTCGACCGGCTCTGCGAGTTTCCCTTCAGCCAGATCAAGCTGGACAGAACCTTCGTCCAGAAGATGAAGACCCAGCCCAGGAGTTGCGCCGTCATCAGCAGTGTCGTGGCGTTGGCTCAGGCGCTGGGAATTTCCCTGGTGGTGGAAGGGGTGGAGAGCGACGAACAACGGGTACGCCTGATCGAACTCGGTTGCTCCATAGCCCAGGGCTACCTGTTCGCCCGCCCGATGCCGGAACAGCACTTTCTCGACTATTGCTCCGGATCCTGACGCCGCCGCCCTGGCCTCGGCTGCCGCTAGCCGAACGCCGGGCCTCGCGCCGGACGCGTTTCCTTTCCATACAACTGCCGGCCCTGCCGCACAGACCTTTCATGCGATCAAAACTATTCCTGCTGTTCTTCTGCCTGCTGCTGTCGGGCGGACGCCTGTTCGCCGTCGAAGCGCATCCGTCCCTGACGCTGTTCAGCCAGTTGCGCATCGAGCACGAGGACATGGCGATCGCCGAGGACGACTGGGCCTGGCTGCGCCACAAGGGTCACCTGAGGCTCGGCGCGGCGCTGGACGAGACCTCGCCCTTCAACGTCCGGCTCGACGACGAGAACTACGAAGGCATAACGGCGGACGTCGCCACGCTGGTCGGGCAGTTGCTCGGCATGCGCATCAAGGTCGTGAGCTTCGATACCCATGCGGATGCCGTGGCGGCGCTCGCTGCCGGAAAGATCGACCTGCTTGGCAGCCATTACAGCTCGGCGGGCGATTCTTCCCTGGTGCTCAGCCAACCCTACGCCCGTGACCGATTGGCGGTGTTCAAGCGGATGGGGGAAAAGCGCAACTCGCCGGAGGATCTCGCCGGACTCAGCGTGGCGGTGGCCCGGGAGCATGTCGGGGAATTGCGCCAGCGTTTCCCGCGGGCGCGTTTCGTGGTCTTCGGCAGCCATGACGAGGCCGTTGCCGCGGTGGCTTTCGGACATACCGACCTGTATCTCGACGATGTGCTCAGCGCCTACCACCGGATCAATCGGTCCTATTACGGCTACGTGAGGTTCGAGCGGTTTGCCGATGCCCGCCTGGAAGGGGGCTACGGCTTCCTCCTTCGTCGCGGCGACACGAACCTGTTGCGCGTCGTCAACTCGGCCATCGGCGCGATCAACCAGGACCGTCTCGAAAGCATCGCCAGGCGCTGGGTCGGCAGCGGTTCCCTGCCAACGGGCCAGCGTATCGCGCTGACGCCGCAGGAGAGTCGCTGGATCGCTCGCCACCCGGTGGTGCGGTTGGTCATCAACGACGACCTGGCGCCGCTGGCCTTCTTCAATTCCGACGAGACCTTCTCGGGCATCGCCTCCGACCTGCTGGACATGATTTCCCGCCGCACCGGCCTGCATTTCCAGGTCACGCCTCGCAGTGGCGGCTTCCCCGAGCAGATCGGCGTATTGGCCAGGAAGGAGGCGGACCTGGCGATTATGAGCCGCAGCAGCAAGCGCGAGGAAATGCTGCGTTTCACCCGCTCGTTCCTGTCCACCTCGTACGTCCTCGTCACCCGGGCGGACGACAAGGGACGCGCGGAGAGCCCCGGAAGCCTCGACGGCAAGCGCATAGCGATTCCCGCCGGCCATGTGGGCATGCAACAGGTGCGCGAGCGCTATCCGCAGGCCTCGATGGTGGAGGTCGGCGTCGCGCTGGATGCCATGAACCTGGTCTACGAAGGGCGGGCCGACGCGGCGGTGGTGCCGCTGGTCACCGCTCGCTACTACATCGTCCGGTTGTTCCGCGAGAGGCTGGCGATCGCCGACCTGGTTCCCATCGGCGCGGCCACCGCCCACTTCGCCGTTCGCCGAGGCGACGCCGAACTCCAGTCGATTCTCGACAAGGCCTTGCTGAGCATCTCGCCGGACGACCTGAGCGATATCGTCAATCGCTGGCGCTCGCCGCCGGGAATGAGCGGCCAGACCTGGGTCGACTACATCCTGGTGATCACCGAGATCCTGGCGATCGCAGCGGCCTTGCTGCTGTTCTGCCTGGGCTGGGTCACTTATCAGCGCCGGCAGATCAGGGCGCGCGCGCGGGTCGAACAGGCGCTCAGCGACCAGTTGCGGTTCGTCGAGGCCCTGACCGACTGCATGCCCCCGCCGCTGTATGTGCGCGATGTCAACGGACGGATGCTGTCCTGCAACCGCAGCTACTTGCAGAGCGTCGGCCTGAGTTCCGAGGAGGTGATGAACCGCACCGTGCTCGAGCTGCCCATGGAAAACTTCGAGACCGCTCCGGAGTTCCATCGCAGCTACCTGATGGCCATGCGCGAGGGCAGGACCATCGAGGCGGTCTACCCGGTGGCGCTGGGCGGCCGGGAGCGCTGGATCGACCACTGGATCCAGCCGTTCCGCGATTCCAGCGGGACCATCCGCGGTGTCATCTGTGGCTGGCTGGACATCACCGAGCACCGCCAGTTGATCGACGAACTGGAAGAAGCGAAGAACCTGGCCGACGAAGCGAGCCGGGCCAAGACCACCTTCCTGGCGACCATGAGCCACGAGATACGCACGCCGATGAATGCGGTGATCGGCATCCTCGAACTGGCGCTCAAGCGTGCCGAGACCGGTCGGGTGGACCGTTCCAGCATCGAGATCGCCTATGCCTCGGCGAAGAGCCTGCTGGAGCTGATCGGCGATATTCTCGACATCGCCCGCATCGAGTCAGGTCGCCTCAGCCTGTCGCCGAAACGGGCCAACCTGCGCGAGCTGGTGGAATCGGTGGCACGGGTATTCGAAGGCCTGGCCCGGCAAAAGCGCCTGAGCCTGGTGCTGGAGATCGATTCGAGCATCAACGGCGACGTACTGCTGGATGCCATGCGCTTCAAGCAGATCCTCTCCAACCTGGTCAGCAACGCGATCAAGTTCACCGACGAGGGCTCGATCCGCATCCGCATCGATGGCCGCCAGGTGGAGCCGTCGCTGTTGCAGGTCAATCTCTGTGTGGAAGACACCGGCATCGGTATTTCCCTGGGCGACCAGCAACAGTTGTTCCGGCCTTTCGCCCAGGTCAACCGCAACCTGCAGAACACCGAGGGCACCGGGCTCGGCCTGGTGATCTCGCGCTCGCTGTGCGAAATGATGGGAGGGCGCCTGGTGATGAGCAGCGAGCTGGGGCAGGGGACGCGGATCGACGTCGAGCTGCGCCTGCAAGTGCTGGAACCGATCGTCGAGAGCGTGCGGGCGATCCCGCTCGGCAATCGCCAGGCGCGGCGGTTGCAGGTCCTGGTGGTGGACGATCATGCGGTCAACCGGCAGATCCTCCATCAACAGCTGAGCTTCCTCGGCCACGACGTAGAGGAGGCGGAAAACGGCCTGAGCGCTCTCAACCTGTGGCATGGGCAACCGTTCGACATGGTCATCACCGACTGTCACATGCCGCTGATGAGCGGCTCCGACCTCGCCCGCTCGATCCGCCAGGAGGAGCGCGAGAATGGCGAGGAACCGGTGGTCATCATCGGCCTCACCGCGGACGCCCAGCCGGAGGAGATCGAGCGCTGCATCCAGGCTGGAATGAACGAGTGCCTGATCAAGCCCATCGGCCTCGATGTTCTCGAGGAGCGTCTTCTGGCCCTGGGCTTTGCCGACGACGACCTGCCCGTCACCATCGACGCCGAACCCGTCGCGATACCGTCGGACCCCCGTCTCTACGACCTGGATTCCCTGCATGCGCTGACCGGCGGCGAGCCGACGATGCTCAGGCGGCTGCTTGATGAACTGCTGACCAGCAACCGCAAGGACCTGGAGACCCTCGAGGGACTGGTGCAACGCCAGGAGACCGGCGAACTGGCCGAGCTGGCGCATCGGATCAAGGGCGCGGCGAGGGTGGTGCGTGGCGAGCAACTGGTGGAAAGCTGCCGGCGCCTCGAGGATGCCTGCCTCAGCCCGAACGCCTCGTTCGCCTGGGTGGAGGAGTGCGCCGTTGGGGTGAAACTGGCGATCCTCGCCCTGGACGAGAGTCTGGTGGAAGAGTGCACGGATTGACGTGGCTTGCGCCCGTTGCCCGGGCGGTAAACCAATCGTCATCGCTTTGCCCGAGGATCGGGCATGTCCAGACGCGGAAAAGACTACACTCCGGTTGGGTAGCCTTTTCCGCGAAGCCTGACCAAAGATCGGAATACCGCCCTCGCGGGCACCCCAGCCGATTCCTGCGGTCAGATAGTCCTTCTGGAGTGCGTTGAACGAAAGGAACCAAGCGATGGCCGACCTGACCAGCCTGAGCATCGAGCATCTGCGCTCGCCACGGCTGTATACCCACCGTCTGATCCTGCGGCCCTGGCTGGTGCAGGACCGAGCCAGGTTCGCCGAGCTGAATGCCGACCCGCGGGTGATGGAGTTCTTTCCGTCCTGCCTGGATCGCGCCCAGAGCGACGCGTTGCTGCGCCGCATCGACGCGCACTTCGCCGAGCACGGTTTTGGCTGGTGGGCGCTGCAGGTCAAGGGCGGCGATCCTTTCATCGGCTACGTGGGGCTGGAGGTCGTGGACTTCGATGCGCCCTTCGTACCCGCGGTGGCCATCGGCTGGCGTCTCGCTGCCGAGCATTGGGCGGAGGGCTTCGCCCACGAGGCGGCCGAGGCGGCGCTGAGCTACGCCTTCGATACCCTTGGCCTGGACCAGGTGGTGGCTTTCACCGTACCGGCCAACGAGAACTCCCTGGGACTGATGGAGCGCCTGGGGATGCATCGCGATCCCACCGACGACTTCGAGCATCCCGACCTGCCCCCCGGCCACCGCTTGCGGCATCATGTGCTGTACCGGTTGACGCGCGAGGACTGGCTTCGCAGATGAGTCGGCCGTTTCCGAAAAGGCCTCCCATGAACGCGAACCTTCCCCCTTCCGCCATTTCTGAACTGCATGGCCCGCGCCTGCTGCTGCGTGCCTGGCGCGACAGCGACCGCGAGGCGTTCGCCGAGATGTGCGCCGACCCGCAGGTAATGGAATTCTTCCCCAGTGTGCTCGACCGCGCGCAGAGCGACGCCTTGGTCGATCGCGTCCAGGCGCATTTTGCCGAGCGTGGCTACGGGCCCTGGGCCCTGGAGCTACCGGGCGAGGCGGCGTTCATCGGATTCACCGGCCTGTTCGACGTGACCATGGACGTGCACTTCGCCCCGACCGTGGAGATCGGCTGGCGCCTGGCGCCCGCCTACTGGGGCCGTGGATTCGCCCGCGAAGCGGCGGAAACCGCCTTGGACTTCGCCTTCGAGCGGCTGCGCCTGCCCGAGGTGGTGGCCTTCACCACGCCGCCCAACCGCCGCTCCTGGGGCTTGATGGAGCGCCTGGGCATGCGTCGCGATCCGGCCGAGGATTTCGACCACCCACTCCTGGCAGCGGATCACCCGATGCGCCGGCATATCCTCTATCGCGTCGACGCGGCCCGCTGGGCGGAGCGGTGAACATGGGCGACGGCGGCGGCGAGGTGCTCTCCTACCATCGCCTCAGCATGCATCGCCCGGAGCGCTACGCTCCCGGTCCCGGCGGACTGGACTGGGCGACCCAGCCGGCGCCGTTCCGCCAGTACCGGGGCTGCCGGCAAGTCGAACTGCTGCATCGGCCGCTGGAGGAGTCGCCACCCTACGACGGGGTGTTTTCCGGGCCGGCGGCCGCGCCCTCCCGGCTCGATCGCCGCAGCCTCTCGCAGATGCTCTACGACGGATTGGCGCTGTCGGCCTGGAAGGAGGCCGGCGGCACTCGCTGGGCGCTACGGGTCAATCCGTCGAGCGGCAACCTGCATCCCACCGAAGCCTACCTGCTGCTTCCCGGCGGTACCCTGGAGCCGGCGCCACTGCTCGCCCACTACCGTCCCGACAAACATGCCCTGGAGGTGCGCGGCGAACTGCCGGCGCCGCTGGCTTCGCTGCTGGATGACTGCTTGCCGGCCGGCGGCTGCCTCCTGGCATTGACCAGCGTGCCCTGGCGCGAGGCCTGGAAATACGGTGAGCGAGCCTATCGCTACTGCCAGCATGACCTCGGCCACGCGCTGGCCTGCCTCTCGATCGCCGCGGCGATCCAGGGCTGGGAGATGCGCCTGCTGCGCGGCGTCGCCGAAAGCGCACTGGACGGCCTGTTCGGCCTTGACCGGGACGGCTTCGCCGAGTGCGAGAGCGTCGACGCACTGTTCTGGATCGGGCCGGCGCTCACGCAGGAGCCTTCCCTTTCGCCGCGCCTGTGCGAAGGGCTGGCGGCCCTGCCATTGGCCGGCGCACCGAACCGGCTGTCGCGGGAGTACCGGGACTGGCCGGAGTTGCAGCGGATACATGGGCTATGCCGGGCGCCGCGCCTGCCGGCACGCCCGTGGAGGGTCGCACCGGGCGAGCCCGGCAACGACAACCCCGGCCTGCCGCTGCGACCGCTGCTGCATCGGCGGCGTAGCGCGCAGCGCATGGACGGGCGCGCCGGCATCGATGTCGAACTGCTGCGGGCCTGGCTGCGCAGGCTGCTGCCGGAGCGCTCGCCGGTGCCTTTCGCGGTCACCGGCGAGGCCGCGCGGGTCGATCTACTGCTGTTCGTCCATCGCGTCCGGGGCCTGGTGCCGGGGTTGTACTGGCTGGATCGCAGCGGCCTGCGGCGGCCGCCGATGCGCGAGGACTTCCTCTGGCAGCGCGTCGATCCGGAGTTGCCGCTGTACCTGTTGCAGGAAGGCGATGCGCGCGCGCTGTCGGCGTATCTCTCCTGCCAGCAGGACATCGCCGGCGACGGCTGCGTCGCGCTCGCCATGCTCGCCCATCTCGGCGCGGCGCTCGAAGAAGGCCCCTGGTGCTATCCGCGGCTGTACTGGGAGTGCGGGCAGCTCGGCCAGTTGCTCTACCTCGAGGCGGAGGCCGCTGGGCTGTCTGGGACGGGTATCGGCTGCTACTACGACCCCCTGGTGCATGAGCTGCTTGGACTAACGGATGAGTCCATGGCCAGTCTCTACCATTTCACCCTCGGCCGCGCGGTGTGGGACACTCGTCTTTGCAACATGCCCGCGTACCCGGCCTTGCGCCGCGACTAGCCCGTCGACAGCCCGAATTCGAGGAAACACCCCATGACCCAGATACTGGACAACCTGGTGGCTTTGCTGAGCCTGGAACCCATCGAGGAGAACCTGTTCCGGGGCATGAGCCAGGATCTCGGCTTCCGCCAGCTCTATGGCGGCCAGGTCCTGGGCCAGGCACTGTCGGCGGCCAGCCAGACGGTGGAGGACGATCGCCACGTACACTCCATGCACGGCTACTTCCTGCGTCCCGGTGACGCCAGCATGCCGGTGGTCTACCAGGTGGACCGGGTGCGCGACGGCGGCAGCTTCAGCACCCGCCGGGTCACCGCGATCCAGAAAGGCCAGCCGATCTTCACCCTGAGCAGCTCCTTCCAGTACGACGAGGAAGGTTTCCACCACCAGATCGAGATGCCCGAGGTAGTCGGCCCGGATAACTTGCCTTCGGAGCTGGAGCTGACCCGCCAGCGCGCCGAGCGGATTCCCGAGCGCATCCGCGACAAGCTGCTGTATCCGAAGCCCATCGAGATTCGTCCGGTCACCCAGCACGACCCCTACGACCCGCAGCCCGACGAACCGGTGAAGTACCTCTGGTTCCGTGCCGACGGCAAGCTGCCGGACGTCCCGGCGCTGCACAAGTACCTGCTGGCCTACGCCTCGGATTTCGGTTTCCTTACCACCTCGATGCAGCCCCATGCCGTTTCGGTGTGGCAGAAGACCATGCAGGTCGCCAGCCTCGACCACGCCCTGTGGTTCCACCGCGACCTGCGCGCGGACGAGTGGCTGCTCTACGCCATCGACAGCCCCTGGGCCGGCAACGCACGCGGTTTCGTGCGCGGCAGCATCTTCAACCAGAGCGGCCAGCTGGTCGCCTCGTCGAGCCAGGAAGGCCTGATCCGCAAGCGTGAGGACTGGGCGTGAGGCTGGCCGACATCCGCCACTGGGTGTTCGACATGGACGGCACCCTGACCCGGGCCGTGCACGACTTCCCGGCGATCCGCCGAGCGCTGGACATCCCCGAGCAGGACGACATCCTGCTGCACCTCGCCGCCCTGCCCGAGGCCGAGGCGGCGGCCAAGCACGCCTGGCTGCTCGAACACGAGCGCGCCCTGGCCGAGGCCGCGCGGCCGGCGCCGGGCGCACTGGAACTGGTGCGCGAGTTGCAGCGGCGCGGCGTGCGCCTGGGCATCCTGACCCGCAACGACCACCAGTTGGCGCTGATCACCCTCGAAGCGATCGGCCTGGGCGGCTGCTTCCCCACCGAGCACATCCTCGGGCGCGGCGAGGCGCGGCCCAAGCCGGACCCTGATGGCTTGCTGCGCATCGCCCGACGCTGGAACGTGACGCCGGCGGAGCTGGTGATGGTCGGCGACTACCGTTTCGACCTCGACTGCGGACGCGCCGCGGGTAGTCGCACGGTGCTGGTCAACCTGCCGGAAAACCCCTGGCCGGAGCTGGCCGACTGGCACGCTGCCGATTGCCATGCGTTGCTCGAGCAACTGCAAACGCCGTAGGAATATCCGGCGGAAAACCTCGAGGGCGGCAGCGCCAGCGGCTCCCCGAAAACGAAAAAAGCGCAGGAGGCCAGGCTCCTGCGCTTTTTTCCTGCGCATCCGTGCGGGATGCGGCGGCCGTTATCAGCCGTTGATCGCGTCGGTCAGCGCCTTGGCCGGAACGAACTTGGCTACACGCTTGGCAGCGATCTCGATCGCCTTGCCGGTCTGCGGGTTGCGGCCGGTGCGCGCGGGACGCTCGGAGACCTTCAGCTTGCCGATACCCGGCAGGGTGATTTCGCCATCGTTCTCCAGGGCGTCCTTGACGATCTCGGCGAGCTGGTCGAGCGCGCTGCGAACGGTGGTCTTCTGCGCGTCGATGGCTTCGGCGATGTCCTGGATCAGTTGGTCTTTGGTCAGTGCCATGGTGGTGTAGCTCCTTGGTAAAAGACTGCGCGAGGGGCCTCGCACAGAAACGGGCGTGATTTTAAACAGCTTGGCGCGAATAAGGTTCCCTTTTCTCCGCTTATTTGTTTCCTCGCACGACGCGCATGACAGAGCCGTTACAGAGGTTTTCGCGGCTGTCCGGAATGATGCCGGCGTCGGTTGCCCGACGCATCCTCATGGTTCTGCCAGGGGCGCATGCCTCCGGTTCTTAGTTAAGGATTATTGGTTATTTATAGGTTAGGGTTTCATCCATTAGGGTTATAAGCAGGACATCCCGTCCCTTTCCATCACCAGAGCCTGCTTACCTCGCGCCAACGCCTGGCCCTCGCTCCCCGTTCGAGGTGCCGCATGAGCGAAGCCCGGCTCCACTCGCCCGACCCCAGGACACCGCGACCCATGGCCGGTTGGGCGGCAAGCCTGCGCGACAGTGGACTGCTGGCGCTGGCAGTGCCGCGCGTGTTCGCCGGCATGGAGCGGGGCTGGGGGGAAATCTTCGCTGGCGTCCGCCACCTGGCCGAGCAGGAACTCGAGCTGGCACGGCGCCTGGCCCTGCATCATCTGCAGATCGCTTCCATTCGCCTGCTGGGTAGTCCTGAACAGCAGCGCCGCCTGTTGCCGGCCAGCGTCGAGCGCCGCTGGCTGTGGAGCGAGGCGGTCGATCTGCGGCGCGCCCAGCCCGAAGCGCAGGAGCACTGGCGGGGCGGTTTCCTGGTGGGTGGACGGGGTAGCGATTGCTTCGCCGTGGAAGACGTGGATCGCTTGCTGATCTCAGCCTGGCACGCGCCCTCCCGCGCTCACCTGATCGCTGTCGCCGAAACGGGGCGGGCAGGCATCGACATCTCCGGCCTCGCCGATGGCTCGGGGCTGTTCTTGCCCGCCGGGCAGCGGCTGCATTACCAGCGGCTGCGGCTGCATCCCGAGGACATCCTGGTGCCGCCCGGCCTGCCGCCGACCCCGTGCGGGCAACTGCGCGAAGGCTTGACCCGATTGGCCCAGGCTAACCTCGACCTGGGCCAGGCTGCGCGGGTGCCGGGCGACGTGGCGGGGCAGGGAGAGGCGCCGCGTCTCCTCGCCCTCGCGCTGCGTCTTGTCGAACTGGCGGCGGAGTCCTTCCAGGCGGCATTCGCCCGCGGCGGCGCGCTGACATTCCGCGAAAGCGCGGCGGCGTCGCTGCTGGCGAGCGAGGCGGAGGCGGTGGCCCGCGCCGGGCTGCTCGCCTGCCTGCGCCGACAGGCCCTGGAAGCCCGTCTGCTGGGCGCGGCCCTGTAGGGACGGGGGGCATGGAGCAAGGGCGGAAGGGCATCCGGGTGCGCATTCGCGCTCATAAACTAATTCCAAAATATTATTTATATCGCTTTTTTTATATCTGTAATCTGCATCGCACCGGACCACCGGACTCGCTGTCGCCACCCATTGCCCGTCCCTGGTCCGTTCTCCTCCGGAGCGCGGCACCGTTGCCTCCGAGGTTCGCCCGATGAAACGCCCGAATTCCCTGCACCGCCTGGTGGCAGCCCTGGCCTTTGCCAGCCTTTCCGTCGCCGCCCAGGCCGCCGACATCACGGTCGGCTACCAGACCGGCATCGACCCGACCAAGGTGCCCCAGGCCGATGGCCTGTACGAGAAAGCCATCGGCGAGAAGATCGACTGGCGCCGCTTCAACAGCGGTCCGGAAGTGATCGCCGCGCTCGCCTCCGGCGACCTGCAACTCGGCAACATCGGGTCCAGCCCGCTGGCAGCGGCGACCTCGCGGAAGCTGCCGATCGTCGCCTTCATCGTTTCCGCGCAGATCAACGCCGCCGAGGCGCTGGTGGTGCGCAATGGAAGCGGGATCGGGAAACCCGAGGACCTGGTCGGCAAGACCATCGCTACCCCGTTCGTTTCAACCTCCCACTACAGCCTGCTCGGCGCCCTCAAGCACTGGCAGATCGATCCGTCCAAGGTGAAGATCGTCAACCTCAACCCGGCCGAGATCGCCGCCGCCTGGCGTCGCGGCGACATCGACGGGGCCTTCGTCTGGTCGCCGGCGCTGGGCGAGATCAAGAAAAGCGGCAAGGTCCTCACCGACGCCGCCGAAGTCGGCCAGTGGGGCGCGCCGACCTTCGAGGTGTGGGTGGCGCGCAAGGACTTCGCCGAGAAGCATCCTGAAATCGTCGCCCGCTTCGCCCGCGTCAGCCTCGATTCCTTCGCCGACTACAACGCGCACAAGGCCGAATGGACCGCCGACTCCGAGCCGGTGAAGAAGATCGCCCGGCTGACCGGCGCCGATCCCAGGGACGTCCCCGAACTGCTGGCCGGCTCGACCTTCCCGGAAAGCCAGGCGCAACTGTCCGCCGACCTGCTCGGCGGCGGCACCGCCAAGGCTATCGCCGGCACTGCCGAATTCCTCAAGGAGCAGAAGCGCGTGCCGGCCGTCCTCGGCGACTACTCGCCCTACGTCAGCGCCGATTTCGTGCGCCAGGCGGAGCAGGTCCAGGTCGGCCAGCGCTGAATTCCGCGCCTCCGCTCCGGCCTGTCGGAGCGGAGGCTTTCTTACCCTACGGAGGGCAGAACACATGAGCCGTCTGACGGCCGAGGCGATCAGCCTCTCATTCGAACAGCGCGGCCAGCGCCGCGCCATCCTCCGCGATCTCAGCCTGGGCCTGGCCAAGGGCGAGTCGCTGGTGGTGCTGGGTCCTTCGGGCTGCGGCAAGTCGACACTGCTGAACATCCTCGCCGGTTTCCAGACGCCGGACCAGGGACGCGTGCAGATCGACGGCCGGACACTCGAAGGGCCCGGCGGCGAGCGCGGCGTGGTGTTCCAGGACGACGCCCTGATACCCTGGCTCAACGCCCTTGACAACGTCGCCCTGGGCCTGCGCATTCGTGGCCTGGGCAAGGCCGAGCGCACCGCGCGGGCGCGCCAGGTCCTGCAACTGGTGGGCCTCCAGGAGTACGCCGAGCAATCCGTCGCCCAGCTCTCCGGCGGCCAGCGGCAACGCCTCGGGTTGGCACGCGCGCTGGCGGTCGAACCGGACTTCCTGCTGCTCGACGAGCCGTTCGGCGCGCTCGACGCGCTGACCCGCGAACGCATGCAGGTGCTCCTGCTGGACCTGTGGAAGCAGACCGGCAAGGGCCTCTTCCTGATCACCCACAGCGTCGACGAGGCCCTGTTCCTGGCTACCGACCTGGTGGTGATGGACGGCCCGCCGGCGCGCATCGTCAAGCGCCTGCCGGTGGACTTCGCGCGGCGTTACGCCGCCGGCGAAACGGTGCGTTCGATCAAGTCCGATCCCGAGTTCGGCCGTTTGCGCCAGGCGTTGCTGGACGAATTCCTCGATGTCGCGGAGGCCGAACATGCCCACTGATACCCTCGGACTCGCCGTCGCCAATCCTGTCCCGCGCAAGCGGCGCCTGCCCGGCGACCGTCGGCGCTGGGCCGCCGGTGCCAGCGTGCTGGCCCTGGCCCTGCTGTGGTGGGCGGCGACCCGTTTCGGCTGGGTCGACGTGCTGTTCCTGCCGGCGCCCGAACAGCTCTTCGAAGCCCTGCAACGGCTATGGCAGGAGGGCTACCTCGATGCCAGCCTGCTGCAACACGTCGGCACCAGCCTGCTGCGGGTGCTCCTGGCGCTCGGCGCGGCGGTGCTGACGGCGATCCCGCTGGGCGTGCTGATGGGCCTCAATCCCTTGGCCGGAGCGGCCCTCGATCCGCTGGTGGAGTTCTACCGGCCGATCCCGCCGTTGGCCTACCTGCCGTTGATCGTCATCTGGTTCGGCATCGGCGAGCTGAGCAAGGTGCTGCTGATCTACCTGGCGCTGTTCGCGCCGCTGCTGATCGCTACCGCCGCCGGCGTGCGTCGCGTCGACCGATCGCGGGTGCAGGCGGTGCGCTGCCTGGGGGCCAGCCGCTGGCAGGTGGTGCGCTACGTGATCCTGCCGAGTGCCTTGCCGGAGGTCCTCACCGGCCTGCGCATCGCCCTCGGCGTCGGCTGGTCGACCCTGGTCGCCGCCGAGCTGATCGCGGCCAACCGCGGCCTCGGCTTCATGGTCCAGTCCGCCGCGCAATTCCTCGCCACCGACGTGGTGGTGGTCGGCATCCTGCTGATCGCCGCCATCGCCCTGGCCTTCGAACTGGGGCTGCGCTGGGTCCAGCGGCGCTTCGCCGCCTGGGGCTGAACGCGAGAGTCCCGAGTCATTCCCGAACCGACCTTCACCCTCGCGGCGAAGGCCGGAGCGAGGGCGCGCAGGGCGCGCCCGCAACCTGCCCGACGAGTAGCACGACATGAGCCTGACCATCCAACCCATCAGCCCGGCCCTGGGCGCCATCGTTTCCGGCATCGACCTCGGCGCGCCGCTGGACGACACCGGCCAGCGGGCCATCGAGCAGGCCCTGCTCGAACACCAGGTGCTGTTCTTCCGCGACCAGTCGCTGGAGCCCAGGAGCCAGGCGCGCTTCGCCGCCCGCTTCGGCGACCTGCACATCCATCCGATCTACCCCAGCGTGCCGGAGCAGCCGGAGGTCATCGTCCTCGACACCGCGGTCACCGACGTGCGCGACAATGCCATCTGGCACACCGACGTGACCTTCCTCGAGACCCCGGCGCTGGGAGCCGTGCTCGCCGCCAAGCAATTGCCGCCGTACGGCGGCGACACCCTCTGGGCGAGCAGCACGGCGGCCTACGAGGCGCTGTCGGCGCCGCTGCGGCGTCTGCTGGACGGCCTCACGGCGACCCACGACATCGGCAAGTCCTTCCCCCGCGAGCGCTTCGGCGTCACCGAGGCCGACCTGGCGCGCCTGGAGGAGGCCCGCCTGAAGAATCCGCCGCGCTCGCATCCGGTGGTGCGCACCCATCCGGTCACCGGGCGCAAGGGCCTGTTCGTCAGCGATGGCTTCACCACCCGCATCAACGAACTGGAGCCGGCCGAGAGCGATGCGCTGCTGACGTTCCTCTTCGCCCATGCCACGCGACCTGAATTCACCGTGCGCTGGCGCTGGCAGGAAAACGACGTGGCGTTCTGGGACAACCGCGTGACCCAGCACTACGCGGTGGACGACTACCGGCCACAGCGGCGGGTCATGCATCGCGCCACCATCCTCGGCGACAAGCCCTTCTGACGCCGCCGCGCGCGGGCTTCCTCCGGCGGCCCGCGCCGGCAACTGTCCGTTCCGCCAGCTTTTGCTCTCGAAAAGGTCGCCTCTGCGACATTCGCTGTCGTGTCCCGGCGTGCCGCTCTCGCCTAAGCTTGGCGGGTCCAATTGTTTCGAGAGTTTTCATCCATGCAAGAACGCATCCCGGATGAGCTGACCCTGCCAGAGCTCACCCTGCGTGGCCTGATCCTCGGTGCGCTGATCACCGTGGTCTTCACCGCGTCCAACGTCTACCTCGGTCTGAAGGTCGGCCTGACCTTCGCCTCGTCGATCCCGGCGGCGGTGATCTCGATGGCCGTCCTGCGCTACTTCTCCGGCGCCAACATCCTCGAGAACAACATGGTGCAGACCCAGGCCTCGGCGGCCGGCACCCTGTCCTCGATCATCTTCATCCTTCCCGGCCTGCTGATGATCGGCTACTGGAGTGGCTTCCCGTTCTGGCAGACCGCGGCGATCTGCTCCATCGGCGGCATTCTCGGGGTGCTCTATACCATTCCGCTGCGCCGGGTGATGGTGGTGCAGAGCGAACTGCCGTATCCGGAAGGGGTGGCGGCGGCGGAAATCCTCCGGGTCGGCAGCGACGGCGCCGAGGACGCGGAAGACGCCCGCGCGCCGCGTGCCGCCGGTAACGCGCCGGGGCTCTACGACATCCTCGGCGGTGGCCTGGTGGCGGCGCTGTTCAGCCTCTGGAGCAGCGGCTTCAAGGTTCTCGCCGAAGGCTTCAGCGTCTGGCTCAGTGCCGGGCAGGCGGCGTTCCGCCTTTCCACCGGTTTTTCCCTGGCGCTGGTCGGTGCCGGCTACCTGATGGGCATCACCGCCGGCATCGCGATCCTCATCGGCGTGGTGATCTCCTGGGGCGTCGCGGTGCCGTTGCTGACCGTCAACAGCGTGCCGGCCGACGGCCAGAGCCTGTCGGACCTGGCCACCCAACTGTGGAGTTCGCAGGTGCGCTTCCTCGGCGCCGGCACCATCGGCGTGGCCGCGCTGTGGACCCTGGCGACCCTGTTCAAGCCGATGGTGCGGGGCGTCTGGGCCTCCCTCGGGGCAGTGCGCGGCAATAGCCAGGCGAGCAGCCTGCGCACCGAGCTGGACATGCCGGCCAAGTGGATCCTGCTGATCGCCGGGATACTGCTGGTCTCGCTGTTCGTGGTCTTCAGCCACTTCCTCGGTGCCGCCGCGCCGGACATGGCCAGCCCGCAGTTCTGGAGCCTGGTGGCGGTATGCGTGGTGTTCGCCTTCTTCTTCGGCTTCCTGATCGCCGCCGCCTGCGGCTACATGGCCGGCCTGGTCGGTTCGTCGAGCAGTCCGATCTCGGGGATCGGAATCATCGCGGTCATCCTGGTGTCGTTGCTGATACTCGGCTTCGGCAGCATCGAGGGCGGCCTGCTGGACCGCCAGAACGGCAAGCTGGCGATCGCCCTGGCGCTGTTTACCACCTCGGTGGTGCTGGCCATCGCGGCGATCTCCAACGACAACCTGCAGGACCTCAAGACCGGCTACCTGGTCGGCGCCACGCCCTGGCGCCAGCAGGTCGCGCTGATCGTCGGCTGCATCGTCGGCGCGCTGGTGATCCCCCCGGTGCTGGAACTGCTCTACAGCGCCTACGGCTTCACCGGGGCCCTGCCGCGCGAGGGAATGGACCCCGGCCAGGCCCTGGCCGCGCCGCAGGCGACCCTGATGACGGCGATCGCCAGCGGGATTTTCCACGACGCGCTGAACTGGAACATGATTCTCATCGGCGTCGCCCTGGGCATCGCCCTGATCCTCGTCGACCTGCTCCTGCGCCGTACCGGCAAGGCCTGCCTGCCGGTGCTGGCGGTGGGCCTGGGGATCTACCTGCCGCCGACCATCGGCATGACCCTGGTGGTCGGCGCGCTGATTTCCTGGCTGCTGGAAAATGCCCTGAAGAAGCGCGCGGCGGCAGCCGGGGTCGACGAAGAGACCTATGCCGAAGAGCCGAAGCGACGCGGCGTGCTGCTGGCCTCGGGGCTGATCGTCGGCGAGAGCCTGATGGGCATCCTGCTCGCCGGGGTGATCGGCGCCACCGGCGAGGACGCGCCGCTGGCGCTGGCCGGCGCCGGCTTCGCGGGCATCGCCCAATGGCTGGGACTGGTGGTATTCGTCGCGATCTGCGTGCTGTTCTACCGGCGAGTGCTGGCGCGCTGAGGGATTCGTGGCTGCACGGGGATGGGATGTTGCCGCTAGCGTCATTCCCTGCGGTCAGGGACGGAGGATGAGGGAAGGGGCGCCCTGCGCGCCCCCTTTTCCTGTACTCAACGCACCAGGTGCAGGAACTGCAGGTGCCGCTCGTACTGGTCGAGCATGTCGTTGATGATCTGCTCCTTGGTGTAGCCCATCAGATCGTAGTCCTGGCTACCTTCGGCGAGATGCACCTCGGCACGGAAGTAGCGGCGATTCTTCAGGTGCAGGCCGCCCATGCCGGCACGCGCGAAGGATGGCGTGAAGTAGCCGCGCATCAGCACCTGGTAGAGGAACCGATGCTGCTCGCCATGACCGATCTCCAGGCTCAGCGAGGCGTTGCCCGGGTCGAGCTGGGCGTCCACCGCCAGGCCCTTCTCGCGGAACACCTCGGAAACCTCGCTGATCGCCGGGCGCACCACATCGTTCATGAAGCGGTACACCTCGTCCCGCGAGGGGAAGTGCACGGCCTGCGACAGGCGTCGCTTCCAGCCGCCGGAGCGCTTGCCGTTGCCGCTCATCAGCGGCGCCAGGGAGTGGCTCCGCGCCCGCTGGCGCTGCGACTCCATGTAGAAGGCCTTGTGCAGGCCCCACATCATCAATAGCAGGATCAGCGAGAAGGGCAGGGAGGTCAGCACCACCGCCGACTTCAGCGCGTCGATGCTGCCGGCGAACAGCAGCCCTCCGGTGACCAGCGCGGTGACCGAGCCCCAGAACACCCGCAGCCACTTCGGTCCGTCGTCGTCGGCGCTGCCGCCGTGGGCGGAGAGGGTGGAGAGGACCACGGTGCCGGAGTCCGCCGAGGTGACGAAGAAGACGAAGCTGACCAGCACAGTGACGGTGATCACCGCGCGGCTCCAGGGGTAGTTCTGGAGCATCTGGTAGAGGGCCATCGACGGCTGCTCGATGGCCACCCGGCCGAGTTCGCTGGCGCCGCCGAGGGCCTGCTCCAGGGCGCTGTTGCCGAAGATCGACATCCACGCCAGGGTGAAGCCGAGCGGGATGAACAGCACGCCGAAGACGAATTCGCGGATCGTCCGGCCGCGCGAGATGCGCGCGATGAACAGGCCGACGAAGGGCGCCCAGGCGATCCACCAGGCCCAGTAGAACACCGTCCACGAGCCCAGCCAGTCGCTGGGACCGCCGTAGGCGTAGAGGTCGAAGCTCTTGCCCGGCAGGTGGCCGAGGTAGTCGCCGACGTTCTGCACCAGGGTGTTGAGCAGGTGCTGGGTCGGACCGGCGAACAGCACGAACAGCAGCAGGCTGCAGGCCAGCAGCATGTTGATGTCGGAGAGGATGCGGATGCCCTTGTCGACCCCGGAGACCGCCACCGAGATCGCCGCGCCCATCATCAGCACGATGAGCGCCATCTGCACCGGGTGGGTATGCGGGATGGCGTACAGGTAGTCCAGCCCGGAGTTCAGCTGGAGCACGCCGAAGCCCATGTCGGCGCCGAGGCCGAACACCGTGGCGATGATGCCGAAGCAGTCCACCGTGTAGCCGATCGGCCCGTTGATGCGCTTGCCGATCAACGGGTAGAGCGCCGAGCGCAGGGCCAGTGGCAGGTTGTGGCGGTAGGCGAAGTAGGCCAGGGCCATCGCCACCAGGGCGAACACGCCCCAGCCGTGCAGGCCCCAGTGCAGGAACAGCAGTTCCATGGCCTGCCGCGCGGCTTCCTGGGTACCGGCCTCGCCTTGCGGCGGCTGGAGGAAGTGGGTCAACGGCTCGGATACGCAGAAGAAGAACAGGGTGATGCTGATGCCGGCGGCGAACAGCATGCCGGCCCAGGACAGGTAGCTGAATTCCGGCTCGTCGTGGTCGGCACCGAGCTTGATCTTGCCGTAGCCGGAAAGCGCGGTGACCACCACGAAGATCAGGTACAGCGTCATCGCCAGCAGGTAGTACCAGCCGACGGTCTGCGAGGCCCAGGTCTGTGCGGCCAGCAACCATTCGCCGGCGCGCTGGGGGAAGCCGATGACCACCGCGGCGAACAGCAGGATCAGGATCGCCGCACCGTAGAAC
>NZ_SCND01000637.1:0-1548 GCF_005503585.1 Pseudomonas sp. 2VD | reverse complement strand
CGCTCGGGCGAGGCGCCGACCAGGGTGCGTTCGCCGGTGTGGACGATGAAGGTCCAGTAGGCGCCCTTCTCGCGCAGCAGCAACTGGCGGAAGAAACTCAGCGCGCTGGCCGTGGCGTAGCCGTCGATGCGCGCCTGGAAGCGCCGCTTGATCACGAAGTTGGCGCCTTCGCCGCGACCGATCTCGTCGGCGATGACCCGCCCGACCACTTCGGCGTAGGCCTCGTCGTCGAGGTCGAAACCTTCCTCGCTCAGTTCCAGCGCCTGGTTCGGCAGCAGCGCCAGGGCCTGCTCCAGCGGCAGCAGTTCCTGCTCCAGAACCTTCAGCGCCAGCAGCGGCGTGCCGTCGTCGAGCGCCTCGAAGCCGCGCTCGGCGATCTGCCGGTAGGGAATCAGCGCCAGCAGGTCATGGCGCGGCAGGCCCGGGCCGGGCTCGTCCAGCGGCAGATCGGCCAGGCCGTGCAGTTCGAGCGCCTCGCCGCGGATCACGTCGAGCAGGCCCGGGCCATTGCTTTCCGGGCGGTAGAGCAAGGCGAACGGCGCCGGCCGTTCGAGCAGGCGCTGCAACAGCGATGTGGGCAGGGCGTTCATTCCAGCACCTCGTCGGTGGTGACCACCATCGCGCAGCGGCTGGCGGCGTATTCCAGGGCCATGCGGTGGTGCGCCTCGCTGAAGTCGGCGATGGCGTCGGCCACCAGGAACGGCTGGATGTCGTTGGAGTAGGCGTCGACCGTGGAGATCAGCACCCCGACGTGGGCGTATACGCCGCACAGCACCAACTGGTCGCGGCCGGCGGCGCGCATCCGCTGGAGCAGGTCGGAGTGGAAGAAGGCGCTGTAGCGCCACTTGGTCAGCAGCCAGTCGTCCGGCCCCGGCGCCAGCTCCTCGACCACCTCGCGGTCGGCCGGACTGGCGCGCATGCCCGGCCCCCAGAAGTCCTTGAGCAGGCCGCGCTGCTCCTCGGTCATGCTGCCCGGCTGGGCGGTGTAGGCGATCTGCACGCCCTGCTCGACGCACCAGCGGCGTAGCCGCGCGGCGTTGGCCACCAGCCCGGCGCGCAGGCTCTCGGGCAGCGGGCGCAGGAAGTAGCGCTGCATGTCGTGCACCAGCAGCACCGCGCGCCGCGGCTCCAGGCTCCAGCGCGCCAGGTTGGCCGGCAGCTGCTGGGCGGTCGGCAAGGGATAGGCGGTGATTTCGGGAATGCCGCTCATGCCACGGTCTCCAGGGGGAAGGTTGCGCTCGGGATCGCTTCTGCGCCGGACCAGGCCATCACCGCGCTGAGCGCCTGCCAGGGGTTCAGCCGCGGATCGCAGAGGCTGGTGTAGTGCCGGCTGACCTGGTGCAGGCCGCTGGAATCGGCGACGCACTCGGTGACGTCGTCCGGGGTGGTCTCCAGGTGCAGCCCGGCGGCCACGCCGCCGGAGCCGGACACCGCCAGGCGGAACGCCGCCACCTCCTCGGCGATGCTGCGCACCAGGCGGGTCTTGTTGCCGCAGGGCGCGACGATGGTGTTGCCGTGCATCGGGTCGCTCAGCCAGATCACCGGGTG
>NZ_SCND01000636.1:0-1549 GCF_005503585.1 Pseudomonas sp. 2VD | reverse complement strand
CTGTACCTGCTGGACGCCGAGCAGTTCTGAGGCCTGGCGCCTGAGACGGAAAGCCCCGCGATGCGGGGCTTTTTTCTAGGCGCCGGGGGCTCGGCGCGCGGGACGGGTGGGGGGATATCCGCTTGCGGCTATCCGCCATTCCCAGGGTTTTCTCGGGGCCGTGATGGGACAGGGTGATCGGCGGATAACGCCGTTGGCGTTATGCGCCCTACGGCTCCTCGCACAGGGTGGGCGGTAGGGCGAATAACCGCTTGCGGTTATCCGCCATTCCCGTGGTTTTTCTCGTGCCGTGATGGGACAGGGGTGTCGTGGCCCGTCGCGGAGGATACGGGGATATCCGTTGATGGCGTCTCGCCCGAGCCTCAGTGCGAGGTTCCCTCCGCATAGCCGATCTTGTTGCCGACGTTGTACTTGCCCGACGGCTTGTTCATCGGCAGTCGCTTCACTTCCTCCAGGCTGTGCGCGTCGTAGACCACCAGCGCGCCGTCGCGGTCCCAGACGCTGAGCAGGGCGTAGCGGCCGTCGCGGGTGAACTCGACGTGGCCGGCCACCTTGCCCGGGCTGGGGCGCAGGCGATGGGCGATTTCCAGGGTCTGCTTGTCGATCAGCAGGATCTCGTCGTGTTTCTTGCCAAGGAAGGTATCGGTCCAGGCGTAGGGCGAGTCGGCATGGCTGCGCATGAAGAAGCCGGGGCCGTCGGTGACGATTTCCTTCAACGGCTTCCAGTTTTGCAGGTCGATCACCGAGATCACCCCGCGGCTGATGTTCGGCGTAGCGAACACCCAGCGCCCGTCGCGCTTCCAGTAGATGCCCGAGCCGAGGTGCGGCATGCCCGACAGCGGGATCGAGGCGACCCGCGCGCCGCTGTCCAGCTCGATCACCTCGCCGCCCCTGGCCTGCCGCGAGCTGCCCAGCAGGTAGCGGTAGTCGGGGCTGAAGGAGAAGTCGTCGAGGTAGTCGGCCACCGCCAACCGTTTCGGCGCGACCGGCTTGCCGTTGGCATAGGGCAGCTCCCACAGCTCGTGGACGTCCTTCAGGGCGACCACGAAGCTGTGCCGCGGCGGTGCCGTGTATACCGCGCTGACCCGCGAGGCCTGGCCCTGGGCGTCGGCCGCCGGGATGACCTGCACCAGGGACAGGTCGCGGGCGTCCAGCAGCACCAGGTTGCCGGGCAGGTAGTTGCCCACCAGGACCCAGCGCCCGTCGTCGCTGACCGCCAGGTTGCGCGTGTTGAGGCCGGCGCGGACCTCGGCGACCACCTTCAGGTTGTACAGGTCGTAGAGGGTCACCCAGCCGTCGCGCGAGGCGAAGTACACCAGGCGCCCGTCCGGGGAGAACTTCGGACCACCGTGCAGGGCGTAGCGCGATGGGAAGCGGGCGATGGGCTCGAAGCGATCGCCGTCGAGGATGGTCACGTGGTGGTCGCCGGATTCCACAACCACGAACAGGTTCAGTGGGTCGGCCTCGAAGCGCGGCCTGGACGGCAGGGTGGCGAGGGGATGCGGCCCGACCCTGCTCCCGGAAAGCCTTTCGCGGCTGAAGCCGACGC
>NZ_SCND01000635.1:0-1550 GCF_005503585.1 Pseudomonas sp. 2VD | reverse complement strand
GCCTTCGCCCTAGCCGGCGGGCTTGTCGAGGAGGAGGGCAGGCGCATCGCCGGACTCCAGCGGCGTCTGCTGGAGGGGCTGGCGCAGATCGACGGCTGGCGCCTGAACGGCAGCGCCGACGCACGCATCGCGCATACCCTGAACCTGACCTTCGACAACCCCGCCTTCGTCCCCCAGGCGCTGGAGTCCAGCCTGGCGGTGTCCAGCACCTCGGCCTGCAACTCGGCGCGGCCGGCGCCGTCCCACGTGCTTCTCGCCCTCGGCCACGATGCCGCCAGCGCTGGCCGCAGCGTGCGCCTGAGCCTCGGTCGCTACACCCGCGAGGCCGACGTCGACGCGGCGGTGGCCGCCCTCAAGGCCGCGGCGGATAGTGGCGCGCCGGCGTGGCAGCCGTTCCTCGGGGTATCCAGGGCAGGCTGAGCGGCCGGCTCGACCCGCCCTCGCCGAAGCCAGGGGCTGCGGATAACCGCGAAGCGGTTATTCGCCCTGCGGCTCCAGGGGCTTTTCGTCTTTGCCGCCATTTCCCGGCAATGTGCGCTTGGCGGATCATCCAGGTTGGGTATCATGCGTCGCCATTCCCATCCACCGCCGACGGAAGTCAGGCTTTGCCTGCGTGAGCCCAATGGACGATCTCTCCCCCGATTCCGCCTTGCCGCCTGCCGGCAGCGCCCAGGACAACGACGCGCCGCGCCAGTTGGTGGTCTGCATCGACGGAACCTCGAACCGCTTCGGCGACCAGCCGACCAACGTGGTGCGCCTGTACCGTTCGCTGTCGCGCGATCCGCGCAGGGTGCTGGCCTACTACGACCAGGGCGTCGGCACCTTCGGCCTGAAGGAAACCCTGTTCGAGTGGCAGAAGTTTCCCTCGCGGATCGCCGGCCTGGCCTTCGGCTGGGGGCTCAAGCGCAACGTCGAGGGCGCCTATCGCTTCCTCGCCGAGCACTACCGGCCCGGCGACCAGATATTCCTCTTCGGCTTTTCCCGCGGCGCCTACGCGGTGCGCGTGCTGGCCGCGATGCTGCGTGCGGTGGGCCTGATCGATGCGCACCAGCCGCACCTCTTCGACTACGCCTGGACCCTGCTCACCACCCGCATGCCGCCCCGCGACGAAGACAAGCGGGCCGGCACGCGTCGCCGCGGGCCGGACTTCGGTCTGCTGGGACGCTTCCGCAAGGTCTTCGGCCGGCAGGTGAAGGTGCACTTCCTCGGCCTGTTCGACACCGTGACCTCGGTGGGCTGGGTCTACGACCCGCTGACCGTGCCGTATTCCTCGAACAACGAAATGGTCGACGTGGTCCGCCAGGCCCTGGCCATCGACGAATGCCGCTGCTTCTTCCGGCAGAACCTCTGGTTCGGCGAGAAGGACCGCAAGTCCGACGTGTTGCAGGTGTGGTTCCCCGGCATGCACTCCGATGTCGGCGGTGGCTATGCGCCGAAGGACTCGCGGCTGGCCCTGGTGGCCTTTACCTGGATGCTCGGCGAGGCGCTGGAGGCCGGCCTGCATGTCGACCCGGCGCGCAGCCGCGACCAGTTGCGCGCACGTTCGAAGC
>NZ_SCND01000634.1:0-1557 GCF_005503585.1 Pseudomonas sp. 2VD | reverse complement strand
GCCCATGGGCACACTATCGTCGGCGCGCAAGCCCTGGCCCCCTCGGGGTGGGCGAAAAGCCAATGGTTCCTCCATCATGATCCGCGGCCTCGACATCCCGCGCGGCCGACTGGCAACCCTCTGGCCATTGCAGCGCACGAACCAGGCTCGGGCGTTCGATGCCGACGCCGAAGCGGGTAGCTATGTCGCGCAGAACGAAGGCCAGGAAGAAGAAGTCGAAGGCCTCGAGCATGCCGCGCGACCCGTCGCCGATCCCGACTCGGGTGCGCCGCGAGGCTTCGACAGGCGGCGGAGCGATACGGACGAAACCATTGGCCGCCCGACACTGACCGAACCTATGTCGAAAGATATCCACCACGCCGATGGAACCGCATTGGCGAACCCGGGGCCCCGCCGGCGCGTCCAACGACGGCAGACGCGTCCTGGCCGGCGTGCTAAGGTGGCCCGTCCCGAGGACCCTGCTGAGGAGAGCAATGCGTAACCCCGAACGATCCGCCCTGCTGAAGGTGAGCGGGCTGCTGGGCAGCACCGTCGTCGCCATGGGGCTTGGCCTCTCCAGTGCCTGCGCGCAGAAGAACCCGATAATCGAATACAACCAGCCTGCCGCTCCCCTGCAGACCAAGGCGCCCTTCACCGGCGCCGGCCCGGCCGCCTCGGTGTCCGCTGGCGCGCCGAGCGAGGCCCAGCCTGGGCAGAGCTTCGAACAGTGGCGCGACGCCTTCCGTCAACAGGCGCTGGCCGGTGGAATCGATGCGCAGACCTTCGATCGCGCCTTCGCCGGGGTCGAGCCCGATCCCGCCGTGGTCGAAGCCGACCGCAGCCAGCCGGAATTCACCCGGCCGGTATGGAAATACCTGGAAGGCGCCCTCGATCCGCTGCGCGTTCGCCAGGGCCAGGCGCGCCTGGCGCAGCACGCGCGCATCCTCGGCGAAGTCGACGCGCGCTATGCGGTGGATGCGGATGCGGTGGTGGCGATCTGGGGCATGGAGAGCAACTACGGTTCGCACATGGGCAACAAGAACGTGATCCGCTCCCTGGCGACCCTCGCCTATGAAGGACGCCGCCCGGAATTCGCCCACGCCCAGTTGCTCGCCGCCCTGAAGATCCTCCAGCACGGCGACGTTCCGGCCTCCTTCATGATCGGCTCCTGGGCCGGCGCCATGGGCCAGACCCAGTTCATCCCGACCACCTACAACCAGTATGCCGTGGACTTCGACGGCGACGGCAAGCGTGACATCTGGGGCTCGCCCGGCGACGCCCTGGCCTCCACCGCCAACTACCTGAAAGCCTCCGGCTGGATCGCCGGACAACCCTGGGGGTTCGAAGTCCGCCTGCCGGCAGGCTTCGACTATTCCCTGGCGGAACTCACCATCCGCAAGCCCCTGGGCGAGTGGCAAGGGATGGGCGTACAAGGCGTCAACGGCGGCCCCCTGCCCTCCGGGCTCTCCGGCGAACAGGCCTCGCTGCTGCTGCCGGCCGGGCACCGCGGCCCGGCCTTCCTGGTGCTGCACAACTTCCGCGCCATCCTCAAGTACAACAACTCCAGTGCCTATGCCC
>NZ_SCND01000633.1:0-1557 GCF_005503585.1 Pseudomonas sp. 2VD | reverse complement strand
CAGCCCGGCCATCCTGCGGTCCAGCGCGGCGCCCAGCCCCAGGTGCCACTCGCACAAGGCGAACCAGGGCTCCAGCGCCGGCCAGGGATTGCCATGGGCGAAGACCAGGGCCTCCTGATAGCGCCCCTGGTTGGCCAGGCTGGAAATCCGGATCAGCCGTGCCGCTTCGTCCTGTCCGAGGCGCTCCAGCCACTCGGCGATGCACAGCGCCTCTTCGTGGCAGTGCTGCCCGCTGCCGGCCAGCGCCAGTTCCGCCAATTCGCGTATCAGTGAAGTGTCCATGTTCAGATCTTCTGCAGGATGCCTTGCATCAGGTCGCGCAGCGCCCGGGTCACCGTCGAGTTGATGTTGTAGATGACCGACCACTTGTTGATCTTGTGTTGCAGCTCGGCCAGCAGCGCCGGGTTGTCGGCATTGTCGGTCCCCTGCAAGGCCTTGATCGCGTCGTTGACGTCCTTGTTCGCTGCGTTGGCCTGCTCCTTCAGGGCATTGGCCACGGTATCGAGGGTATTCCCCGGGTTGGGGTTGAATATCTGCGCCATGCTTAGTCCTCTGTGAGCTGCGAAAGAATGCCGAGACCGCCTTCGAGGGCCCGGGCCTGCTGTTGCAGGAATTGAAAGCGCTCCGGGCCGGCGCCTCTGGCCAGTTCCCGGCGACACTCCGCCAGCGCCGCCTGCAGACGCTGCCGGAGCGCTGCGGCATGCGTGCCGTCAGCGACCGACAGTCGCGTTTCCAAGGCTGTCATCATGGAGCACCTCCCCTTTGAGATTGATGATGAAACGCTGCTTGCCGCGGGCCACCAGGATCGACTCCGGCTCGATGGCGAGGATTCGCACACCGCGGGATGTCGAGGCGCCCACCGGGTATTTCTGGCCGTCGCCGAGCACTACATAGGGCACCCGCCCCAGCGACACCGAGCGCACCGTGAACTCCAGTTCGTCGCCGCTGGCGCGCTTGCCGCGACTGAGCAGCTCCAGGCTCGGGCGGTTGCCGAACTCCTGCTGGAACTCGCGCTGCAGGCGGTAGAAGGCGCTGAGCTGGACCTCGTCGAGCGTACCGCTCAACTCGATGCGCTCGCCGCGCTCGCGGAAACTCAGTTGCCGGTCGAGGCCGGCGTCCGCCAGCAGGCGTTCGAGGCGGCGCAGGTGCGAGCCGGCCACCCGGACCTGGTTTTCCACCCCGAGCAGGCCCGGCACCTCGGACTCCAGCAATGCGTCGATCCGCGCCCAGCGTTCGTCCTGTTCCGCCAGTTCGCCGTTGAGCCGGACCCAGCCAGGCTTGTCCGCGTTGCTGCTGAGGATCTGCCGATAGCCGAATTTCTGCAGGATGAAATCCACGCCCTGGCGAATGTCTTCCATGCTCCGTGCTTCCAGTCGGTAGTCCACGCCGCTGCCATCGAGGTAGCGCTGCAGCGCCAGGCGCCGAGCGTTGTCCTCCAGGTAGCCGCCGAGCAGGAGACTGTCGCCCCATCGCCCGCGTGGGCCATGGCCAGAGCCTGCTGATCGGCGGCATCTACCGCGACGAACTGAGCCAGAGCCAGCGCAAGGTACCCTGGCT
>NZ_SCND01000632.1:0-1561 GCF_005503585.1 Pseudomonas sp. 2VD | reverse complement strand
GGACGCAAGGGTCCGGGGCGGCGATGTGCGTTGGATGGTCGTTATAGGTATTGGAGGGAACTGCCGAATCCCGCGATTCTACGCCGGGACGCCGTGCGCTGCACGCCCGCCCGGCGCTCCGGCGACCTTCCCGGAGCGATGGGACGGCTCCGGCAGCATCAGGCAGGCCATCGTCTCGCCCCAGGGCGCGAGGCCCTGTTCGACGAAGCCGGCGTCCCGATAAAGCTGGCGGGCCACGTCGTTGTCGACGGCGTAGGCGACCATCAGGCGATCGCTGCGCCGCCTCGTCCGGCGCACGCTGGCGATGATCCGTTGCAGGGCGGCGCGGCCATGCCCCTTGCCCTGGTAGCGGCGGTCGATCATCAGGCGGTAGAGCCAGTAGTGGCCGTCGTCGGCGTCGGGGCCGTAGAGGGCGAAGCCGACCATGCGCCCGCCGTGGTGGATGCCGACCGCGCGGAACCCCGGCAGGAAGCGGCTCTGGGCCAGCGAATAGAGGTTGGAAGCGACGAAGTGCGCCTGGTGGCGGGCGACCTTCAGGTCAATGCAGGTTTCCCAGTCGTCGCGGGTGATGGTTCTGAGTTCGATCATGGATGACAGGCTCTTGGAAAAAGGAGGAAAGAAAGTCGCTAGGTACGCTGCTGGACTGTTCATACGACATGCTTCGTTCCTCCCTTCGACTGGCCGAGCATCCGGCGGAAACGCAACGATATCAGGAGAAGAGTCGATTATCCCAGCTGATGCCGGATTTTTTCGCCCATGGCTAGTGGCAGGATTTCCCCGGTGCCAGGCCGGCGACAGATAAATTCGAGATTTTCCTTGTCAGATCAGTCAGGTTCTCGCTATTACATTTAACCAAGACCCTGGAGCCAAGCCCCAGCGCACGGTTGCCTCGTCGCCCCACTCCGACGGCTGATCGCCCTCTCCCCCGGCACGCAACCTGCCCGGCGCTCCCTTATCCGGATGCGGCGGTTCTTCTACGCCGCCGCGTCCCCTGCATGGAATCGCACATGTCTCATCGCCCTGTGATCAACGCCTCGGTCAGTCCGAAAGGCACGCTGGAAACCCTCTCCCAACGCGAAGTGCAACAACTGAGCGAAACCGCCAACGGCAAGACCTACCAACTGTTCCGCCAGTGCGCCCTGGCGATCCTCAATACCGGCGCCCACAGCGACAACGCCAAGACCATCCTCGACGCCTACAAGGACTTCGAGGTGCGTATCCACCAGCAGGACCGAGGCGTGCGCCTGGAGCTGATCAACGCGCCGGCCGACGCCTTCGTCGATGGCGAGATGATCGCCAGCACCCGCGAGATGCTGTTCAGCGCCCTGCGCGACATCGTCTACACCCAGAGCGGGCTGGACAGCCAGCACGTCGACCTGGACAGCTCCCAAGGCCTCACCGACTACGTCTTCCAGCTGCTGCGCAACGCCCGTACGCTGCGCCCCGGCGTCGAGCCGAAGATCGTCGTGTGCTGGGGCGGCCACTCGATCAGCAGCGAGGAATACAAGTACACCAAGAGGGTCGGCCACGAACTCGGCCTGCGCAGCCTGGATGTCTGCAC
>NZ_SCND01000631.1:0-1575 GCF_005503585.1 Pseudomonas sp. 2VD | reverse complement strand
TGTGTATAGGTGACCGGTTGTATCCCTGATCGTCCGGGGGGTCGTCGGCGGGGTCGGTGTCCGTGCAGTTCGGCCTCGGCTGCCTTGCCAGCCTGGCTGTCGGCTGGGTGTCGCTGCCGTGCGTGCTGCCGATGTCGCTGGTGATGGCCGTCTGCGGCGTCGGCAGCCTGCTCGCACTGGGCTTGGCCCTGCACGGCGGAAACCGTTGATTTCCTTCTGCATACCCGCATGCAGCCTGTGTTTTTTCCGCTACTCTTCTGCACTTTCGAAACCAGTCATCCAAGCTCGGACCCTATGTCAACGCCAAGACCCTCCCTGACCCTGACCCTGTTGCAGGCTCGCGAAGCCGCGATGAGTTTCTTCCGCCCCTCCCTCAACCAGCACGGCCTCACCGAGCAGCAGTGGCGGGTGATCCGCATCCTGCGCCAGCAGGGCGAGATGGAGAGCTACCAGTTGGCCAACCAGGCCTGCATCCTGCGCCCGAGCATGACCGGCGTGCTGGCGCGCCTGGAGCGCGACGGCATCGTCCGGCGCTGGAAGGCGCCCAAGGACCAGCGGCGGGTCTACGTGAACCTGACGGAGAAGGGCCAGCAGTGCTTCGTCTCCATGAGCGGCGACATGGAGAAGAACTACCAGCGCATCCAGGAGCGGTTCGGCGAGGAAAAGCTCGCGCAGTTGCTGGAACTGCTCAACGAGCTG
The DNA here is from genome assembly GCF_005503585.1 of Pseudomonas sp. 2VD. Classification (NCBI taxonomy): domain Bacteria; kingdom Pseudomonadati; phylum Pseudomonadota; class Gammaproteobacteria; order Pseudomonadales; family Pseudomonadaceae; genus Pseudomonas; species Pseudomonas sp. 2VD. Next base: position 876 of record NZ_SCND01000631.1, on the reverse strand, counting down.
AAGAAGATAAAGCCCTGAAGCGACTGGCCGGCGTCATGCCGGCCAATTCTTGTCCCAGTGCCGGCAGTCGCCCTGGCAGCGACCGGGACAGCCGCAGCCGGTGCGGCTCCTGCCGGTTTCCCGCTCGACCCGGCGGGCCACCTCCTCGTCGTCGGCGAACGGCAGCATGCTCGCCTGGTCCAGGGTCTTGGCGTGGCGCAGGCTCCAATGCACGCCGAAGAACAGCACGGCGACCGCCAGCAGCTCCAGCAGGATCTCGCTCCAGCTGAATTCCATGATGATTCTCCTCGTCGGCTGTCGAGCCTTGCCCGCAGCGTGGCGGGCGAGGCTCGGGAAGGGAAGGGACGCGCTGTCGCGGCTCAGGCCATGCGGGCCGCCGCGAGGATTCCTTCCGGGCGCGCCTGGCGTACCGTGCGCCAGGTGTTGTAGCTCATCAGCAGCATGCCGGTGAGGAAGAACCCGCCACCGACCAGGCGCACGATGAAGCCCGGATGGCTGGCCACCAGCGACTCGACGAAGGAGTAGGTCAGCGTGCCGTCCTCGTTGACCGCGCGCCACATCAGGCCCTGGGTGATGCCGTTGACCCACAGCGAGGCGATGTACAGCACGGTGCCGATGGTGGCCAGCCAGAAGTGCGCATTGATCAGGCCGACGCTGTGCATCTTCTCGACCCCGTAGACCTTGGGAATCAGGTGGTAGAGCGAGCCGATGGTGATCATCGCGACCCAGCCGAGGGCGCCGGCGTGGACGTGGCCGATGGTCCAGTCGGTGTAGTGGGAGAGGGCGTTGACGGTCTTGATCGCCATCATCGGGCCTTCGAAGGTGGACATGCCGTAGAACGCCAGGGACACCACCAGGAAGCGCAGGATCGGGTCG
>NZ_SCND01000630.1:0-1581 GCF_005503585.1 Pseudomonas sp. 2VD | reverse complement strand
CTTCTGGGCACGGCGCGGCGGCGACGGCCCGGTGCTGTGCTTCGCCGGGCACACCGACGTGGTCCCCACCGGCCCGCTGCAGGCCTGGCAGCACCAACCCTTCGACGCCCTGATCGACGACCAGGGCATGCTCTGCGGACGCGGCGCGGCGGACATGAAAGGCAGCCTGGCGTCGATGATCGTCGCCGTCGAGCGCTTCGTCGCCGACCACCCGGAGCACAAGGGTGCCATCGCCTTCCTCATCACCAGCGACGAGGAAGGCCCGGCCCACCACGGCACCAAGGCGGTGGTCGAACGCCTCGCCGCACGCGGCGAGCGCCTGGACTGGTGCATCGTCGGCGAACCGTCGAGCACCAGCCTGGTCGGCGACGTGGTGAAGAACGGCCGCCGCGGCTCCCTTGGCGCCAAGCTGACCATCCGCGGCGTACAGGGCCATGTGGCCTACCCGCACCTGGCGAAGAACCCGATCCACCTGGCCGCCCCGGCGCTGGCCGAACTGGCGGCGGAACACTGGGACGACGGCAATGCCTTCTTCCCGCCGACCAGCTTCCAGGTTTCCAACCTGAACTCCGGCACCGGCGCCACCAACGTCATCCCCGGCGAACTGACCGCGCTGTTCAACTTCCGCTTCTCCACCGAATCCACCGTCGAAGGCCTGCAGAAACGCGTCGAGGCGATCCTCGACAAGCACGGCCTGGACTGGCACGTCGAATGGGCGCTGTCCGGCCTGCCGTTCCTCACCGAGCCGGGCGAACTGCTCGATGCGGTGGCCGCCAGCATCAGGACGGTCACCGGCCGCGAGACCCAGCCCTCGACCAGCGGCGGCACCTCCGACGGACGCTTCATCGCCACCATGGGCACCCAGGTGGTCGAACTCGGCCCGGTCAACGCCACCATCCACCAGGTCAACGAGCGGGTCCTCGCCAGCGACCTGGAACTGCTCACCGAAATCTACTACCAGACCCTGGTGAGGCTGCTCGCCTGATGCTGATCTGCCCGCTCTGCTCCGCCGCCCTGGGCGAGGTCGACAACGGCGTCGCCTGCCCCGCCGGGCACCGCTTCGACCGCGCCCGCCAGGGCTACCTGAACCTGCTGCCGGTGCAGCACAAGAAAAGCCTCGATCCGGGCGACAACGCCGCCATGGTCGAGGCCCGTCGCCAGTTCCTCGGCGCCGGCCACTACGCGCCGCTGGCCCGGCGCCTGGCCGAACTGGCCGCCGAACGCGCGCCGCGACGCTGGCTGGATATCGGCTGCGGCGAGGGCTACTACAGCGCCCGGCTCGGCGAAGCCCTGGCCGGCGCCGAGGGCTACGCCCTGGATATCTCCCGCGAGGCGGTGAAACGCGCCTGCCGCCGCGCGCCGCAGTTGTCCTGGCTGGTGGCGAGCATGGCCCGGCTGCCGCTGGCCGACGCCAGTTGCGAGCTGATCGCCAGCGTGTTCAGCCCGATCGACTGGAACGAAGCCGTGCGCGTCCTCGCCCCCGGCGGCGGCGTACTGCGCCTGGGCCCGGCCAGCGCGCACCTGCTGGAACTGCGCCAGCGGCTCTATGACGACGTGCGCGACTACGCCGACGACAAGCAC
>NZ_SCND01000629.1:0-1581 GCF_005503585.1 Pseudomonas sp. 2VD | reverse complement strand
GCCCGGGCGCGCTTCCCGCTGCCGCCTCGGTGCCGTGGCGCAGGTCGATACGGGCACCGGCGCCGAGGCTGAGCAGCCCGTCTCCGGCGTTCAGCTCGATCAGCGCGCGGTTCGGCGAATCGATGATCTTGCCGTAGCTGTCCACCCGCAGCCGCCGCCCATGGGCATCGAGCAGCGCCTCGCCACCGATGCTCAGGCCCTGCTTGGCGGCCAGGCGGATACTGCCGACCTGCTCGCCGCTGGCGTCAAGCACGCCGTTCACGCTCAGATGGCCACCATCCAGCGACACCTCGATCGTCGAGGCCCTGACGTCGTTGCCGATGTTCAGGTCGCCCTGCTTGATCTGGAAACTGCGCGCACCGAACACCTGACCGGCATTCAGGCGCTGGTTGAGAGCGGCGAACCGGCTGTCTGGCGTACCGTCCTCGCCCAGCCGCTGGGCACGGATCTCGACGCTGCCCGCGGCGTATGGCACCAGGGTGCCGCCAGCGTCGTATTCGCCGCTGCTCGCCGCCAGGATCTGCCCTTGTAGGTCGACCACGCCGGCCGCGCTGTCCAGCGCCACCGCCGTCAGGCTACCGGCCTGGTTGTTGCTCGCCGACAGGTCGATGCGCGAAGCGCCGGCCTGGCGGATATTGCCGCCGTGGCTCAGCAGGTTGACTTCGCCACCCCAGCTGTAGCGGATCACGTCGTCGAAACGCAGCGCGCGCCCGGCTAGGTCGAGCTGGGCGCCGGCGCCCAGTTCCAGGTCCTCCTGCGCGGTCAGGCTCAACTTGCCGCTGGGCAGGCCGACGCGGGTGTCCAGCAGGAGGCTGGCGCCCTCCAGGGCCAGTTCGGCGCCCAGTGCGCCGTTGGCCAGTTCGACCGGGGTGGATGCCGCGCCGCCGCCCCCCGCGCTGACCCGCAACGCACCGCCCGCCAGCAGGCTGTTGCGCGAGCCGGCCTCGCCGGTGAGCAAGGGTGTGATCAGGTTGAGATCGCCGCCGCTGTATGCGTAGCCGCTACCAGCCCGATACTCGCCCTGGCTCTGGTAGACCGCGAGGCTACCCTTGTGGTTGGCGGTGATCCGCTCGCTGGCCGCCAGGTTGACCGTGGCGAAGCCCAGCGCCAGGCGCTGGTAACTGTCGATGGCGCTGGGCTGGCTGAAGGGACCGTAGCCGAACTCCAGGCGTTCGCTGCGGATGTCCAGCGTGCCCTGGCCACTGCCGGCGCCGCCGGTGATGACCCCGGCGGCCGGCGTCTGCGCGCCGTTCCAGATCAGGTTGGAGGTGCGGATCGAGGCGACGCTGTCGCTGTCGCCGTAGCCATAGATCGCCGGGGTGCCCAGCACCAGGCGCGACAAGCGGGAGCGACCGCTGCTCGGATCGTAGGAATCGAGGCTGACGTCGCCGTAGAAGTTGAACGCGTCGCGGGCGTTCAGCACCAGCGTCTCCAGGGGCGGCGCGCCCTCCGACGCATCACCCTGCAGCAGGCGGTCGAGCACTTGCTGGTCGAGCGCCAACCCGGTCGGCAGCACACCGCGCTCGGCCAGTTCGGCCAGCAGCGCCTGCTCGCCGACATTGAAGCCGCCCGCCGCCAGGG
>NZ_SCND01000628.1:0-1623 GCF_005503585.1 Pseudomonas sp. 2VD | reverse complement strand
CCGCTGCGCCACTTCATCCGCCAGGCCCGCGAGGCCGGCGCGCGCCTGCTGATGTGCCGCCAACCTGGGGTGAACATCGACGAAAGCGAACTGATCGAGGAACTCGACGAAATCTCCAGCGGCGGGGAACTGGCACGGCTGATCCTCGAATCCGAGCGGGTGCTGACCCTATGAGCGCGAACCTGCACGGCCTGGAGTTCCCCGACGGGCTGTTCTACGCCCCGGACTACAACCTGTGGTTGCGCGAGGAAGTCGACGGCAGCCTGACCCTGGGCCTGAGCGCCTACGGCTGCGCGCTGTATGGCGAAATCTTCGCCTTCACCCCCAAGCGCGACGGCTGGCACATCGAACGCGACCGCAGCTTCGGCGTAGTCGAGTTCGCCAAGGCTGCCTCCTCGGCCCGCAGCCCGTTGGCCGGGACCCTGCTGGCGAGCAACCCGGCGGTGGTCAAGCGCCCGGCGCTGATCAACCGGGATTGCTACGGCGAGGGCTGGATGGTACGGCTGCAACCGGACGACTGGGCCTCGGCGCGGAGCGCGTTTCTCCAGGGAGACGCGGCGCGGGAGGCATTCGCCGAGCGCATGCGCCTGGATGGGTTCGATCCGCAGCATCCAGGGGTGCAGGCACTGGACTTCTGAGACTCCCAGGTTTTACCCGCACCCCGCTCGCGGAAGGCGGATAACGCCGCTGGCGTTATTCGCCCTACCCCAGCTCTCCATCGCCGCCAATCTCCCGCATATCCCCGGAGTCCGCCATGTCCTCACCCCAACCGCCCCGCTTCGACGGCCAACGCTGGAGCAACGCCGACGACGACCGCATCGAGGTGCTGCCTGCCGACCCCGCCTGGCCACAACACTTCGCCGCCGAAGCCGAGGCCATCCGCACGGCGCTGGCGCTGCCCGGGCTGGGCATCGAGCATGTCGGCAGCACCGCGGTGCCCGGGCTCGACGCCAAGCCGATCATCGACATCCTCCTGCTGCCGCCGCCCGGCCACGATCCGCAGCGGCTGGTAGCCCCGCTGGAGGGCCTCGGCTACCAGTTCTGGCGCGAGAACCCGAACACCCAGCGGATGTTCTTCGTCAAAGGCATGCCGCCCTTCGGCCATGGCCGCACCCACCATGTCCATGTCATGCCCCTGGCCCAGGCCGACCGCTACCTGCTGTTCCGCGACTGGCTGCGCAACCACCCCGACGACGCCCGCCTCTACGCCGAAACCAAGCACGCCCTGGCCCGCCGCTACCCCACCGACCGCGAGGCCTATACCCGTGGCAAGGACGAGGTCGTCGCAAGGATTCTCGGCCGGGCGCTGGCGGCGACGCGGCACCCAATGATACAGAGTGGCCTGGTAAGGGGAGAACGCGAAATGCACGCCAGGGAACTGCGTGAAACGCTGGTCGCCGGCGCGGAATCGACGCCAGGCGGCCCCGCCGATACAGCCTATTTCGAGTCGCTGCGCAGCCGGGTAAGCAAGCCCCAGGACTGAGGCGGATAGCGTGCTTCGCTCACTACTGCGACTGTGCGAGCGCGGCTTCCACCAACCTCTCGATCACCTCCCCCACCCTGGAGATGCTCGAACCCGAGTCGGAGCAACCGTTCGAACTGCGCAACGACTACTTCACCGAC
>NZ_SCND01000062.1:0-21489 GCF_005503585.1 Pseudomonas sp. 2VD | reverse complement strand
GGATACGCCGCATGATCTTGCCGGAGCGGGTCTTCGGCAGGCTGGGCGCCCATTGCAGGTGATCCGGCTTGGCGAAGCTGCCGATCTCCTTGCCGACCAGGGCCAGCAATTCCTGTTGCAGCGCCTCGCTGGGCTGACTGCCGGCCATCAGGGTGACGAACGCGTAGATGGCCTGGCCCTTCACGTCATGCGGGCAGCCGACCACTGCCGCCTCGGCCACCGCATCGTGCAGGACCAGCGCGCTCTCGACCTCGGCGGTGCCGATCCTGTGTCCGGAGACATTGATCACGTCGTCGACCCGGCCGGTGATCCAGTAGTAGCCGTCCTCGTCGCGGCGCGCGCCGTCGCCGCTGAAGTAATACCCGGGGTAGGGCTTGAAGTAGGTGTCGATCATCCGCTGGTGGTCGCCGTAGACGCTGCGGATCTGACTCGGCCAACTGGCCTTGATCGCCAGTACGCCGCTGCCCGCGCCGTCGATTTCCTTGCCTTTCTCGTCGAGCAGCACGGGTTGCACGCCGAAGAACGGGCGGGTCGCCGAGCCTGGCTTCAGCGCAGTGGCGCCGGGCAACGGGGTGATCAGGATGCTGCCGGTCTCGGTCTGCCACCAGGTGTCGACGATGGGGCAGCGCTTCTCGCCGACCACCTGGTAGTACCACTCCCAGGCCTCCGGGTTGATCGGCTCGCCCACCGAGCCGAGCAGGCGCAGGCTGCTGCGCGAGGTCTGGCGGACCGGGGCGTCGCCTTCGCGCATCAGCGCGCGGATCGCGGTCGGCGCGGTGTAGAAGATATTCACCTGGTGCTTGTCGATCACCTGCCAGAAGCGTGAGGCGTCCGGGTAGTTGGGCACGCCCTCGAACATGAGGGTGGTGGCGCCGTTGGCCAGCGGGCCGTAGACGATATAGCTGTGTCCGGTGACCCAGCCGACGTCGGCGGTGCACCAGTAGACGTCGCCATCGTGGTAGTCGAACACGTACTTGTGGGTCATCGCCGCGCCGAGCAGGTAGCCCCCGGTGGTGTGCAACACGCCCTTCGGCTTGCCGGTGCTGCCGGAGGTATAGAGGATGAACAGCGGGTCCTCGGCGTCCATCGCTTCCGCCGGGCAGTCGGCTGAGGCCGCGTGGAGCGCCTCGTGGTACCAGATGTCGCGGCCTTCGACCCAGGGTATGTCGCCCTGGGTGCGCTCGACTACCACCACGGTGGAGACGTCCGGGCAGTCCTTCAGCGCCTTTTCCACATTCTGCTTCAGCGGGATGTACTTGCCGCCGCGCACGCCCTCGTCGGCGGTGATCACGGTGCGGCAGTCGGCATCGAGAATGCGGTCGCGCAGCGAGTCCGGCGAGAAGCCGCCGAACACCACCGAGTGCACCGCCCCGATGCGGGCGCAGGCGAGCATGGCGTAGGCGGCCTCGGGAATCATCGGCATGTAGATGCAGACCCGGTCGCCCTTTTCCACGCCGCGGCTCTTCAGCACGTTAGCCAGGCGGCAGACGTTGTGGTGCAGCTTGCGGTAGGTGATGTGCGCGGATTCGCTGGGGTTGTCGCCTTCCCAGACGATCGCGATCTGTTCGCCGCGGCGTTCCAGGTGGCGGTCGATGCAGTTGTAGGCGACGTTCAACTGGCCGCCCTTGAACCAGGTGGCCTGGCCTTTCCTCAGGTCGCCGTGGTGGACGCTGTGCCAGGGCTTGAACCAATCGAGGAAGGCCTTGGCCTGCTCGCCCCAGAACTCGTCGGGGTTCTCGACGGATTGGCGGTACAGGCGCTGGTAGTCGTCGTCGTTCAGGTAGGCACGCTGGCGGACGGCGTCCGGCACCGGGTGGACGCTGATCTCGAACATGGCGGTTTCCTTTGTTTTTCTGCTCCGCAAGGTGTCGAGAGACCGCACGCGGCCCCTCTTCAGGTTCGACCAAGGGTGGGCCAGGCGAGTGCCATGTTCAAGTGCCAAAGGCGCGAGCGGGGAAGGCGCCGGGGTCAATCGCCGGACGGAATGAAAAAGCCCGGCCTAGGGCCGGGCTTTGGGGAGAGGCGGATCAGCCGCGATGGCGGCCGCGGAAGAAGTCGATCAGGCCTTGGGTTGAGGCGTCCTCGGCCGGGGTTTCCTCGCTGCCGACCAGGCGCGAATAGACACCCTTGCCGAGTTCCTTGCCAAGCTCCACGCCCCATTGGTCGAAGGCGTTGATGCCCCAGAGGATGCTCTGTACGTAGACCTTGTGCTCGTACATGGCGATCAGCGCGCCGAGGCGGCGGGCGCTGATGCGCTCGACCACCAGGGTGTTGCTCGGTCGGTTGCCCGGGATCACCTTGTGCGGCGCCAGGCGCTGCACTTCGGCTTCCGGCAGGCCCTTGGCGCGCAGTTCGGCCTCGGCCTCCTCGCGGCTCTTGCCGAGCATCAGCGCCTGGCTCTGCGACAGGCAGTTGGCGTACAGCCACTGGTGATGGTCGGCGACCGGGTTGTAGCTGCTCACCGGGACGATGAAGTCCGCCGGGATCAACTGGGTGCCCTGGTGCAGCAACTGATGGTAGGCGTGCTGGCCGTTGCAGCCGACACCACCCCAGATCACCGGCCCGGTGCCGCTGGTGACCGGCGTGCCGTCCTGGCGCACGCTCTTGCCGTTGGATTCCATGTCCAGTTGTTGCAGGTGGTCGGTGATATTCCGCAGATAGTAGTCGTAGGGCAGGATCGCGTGGCTGTTCGCGCCCCAGAAGTCGCCGTACCAGACGCCGAGCAGGCCGAGCAGCACCGGGATGTTGCGTTCGAACGGCGCGGTCTGGAAGTGCTGGTCCATGTTGTAGGCACCGGACAGCAGTTCCTTGAAGTTGGAGATGCCGATGGACATGGCGATCGGCAGGCCGATGGCCGACCACAGCGAGTAGCGGCCGCCGACCCAGTCCCACATGGGGAAGATGTTTTCCTCGCGGATGCCGAAGGCGATCGCGGCTTCCTTGTTGCTGGAGACGGCGATGAAATGGCGGTAAAGCTCTTCCTCGGTGCCGCCCTGGGCCAGGTACCAGGCGCGTGCGGCCTGGGCGTTCTTCAGGGTTTCCAGGGTCCCGAAGGACTTGGAGGAAACGATGAACAGGGTGGTCTCGGCGTTCAGGCGGCTGGCCAGTTCATGGAACTCGCTACCGTCGATGTTCGCCAGGTAGTGGCAGCGCACGCCTTTCTGGGCGAACGGCAGCAAGGCTTCGGATACCAGTTGCGGGCCGAGGAAGGAGCCGCCGATGCCGATGTTCACCACGTCGGTGATCGGCTTTTCGGTATAGCCGCGCCACAGGCCGTTGTGCACGTAGCCTACCAGCTCGGTCATCTGGTGCAGGACGCGGTGGACTTCCGGCATCACGTCGACGCCATCGACCAACACCTTGTCGCCGATCGGTCGACGCAGCGCGGTATGCAGTACCGGCCGGCGTTCGGAGGCATTGATCGCCTCGCCGTCGAACATCGCCCTGATCGCGTCGCTCAGCCGTGCTTCCTCGGCCAGCTTCACCAGCAGGTCGATGGTGTCCTGGCGAATCAGGTTCTTCGAGAAGTCGAGGAACAGTCCACAGGCGCTGAAGGAAAACCGCTTGAAGCGCTCCGGATCGTCGATGAACGCCTGGCGCATCCTGAAGTCCTGCAGTTCCTGGCGATGGGCGGCCAGGGCGCGCCAACTGTCGAGTTGCGTGGCATCCAGCGGAGTGAGGTGGTGCTTCATGGCTGACCTTCTGGTTGGAATTCGATGGCGCACTTATTTGAACATGAAAAAGCCCGGATGAAACCGGGCTTTATCCAGAGGGGGCGAGGTCAGGCGACCTGTATCGGAATCGCCTCGCTGGTATGGCTGAGCTGGTTGCCCGGCGCCATGTACAGCATGCGCGGCTTGTGGCTGGCCAGTTCGGCTTCGCTGTAGTGTGCGTAGGCGCAGATGATCACGCGGTCGCCGACCTTGGCCTTGTGTGCCGCGGCGCCGTTCACCGAGATCATCTTCGAGCCGTTCTCGGCGCGGATCGCATAGGTGGTGAAGCGCTCGCCGTTGTCGACGTTGTAGATCTGGATCTGTTCGTACTCGCGGATTCCGGAGAGGTCCAGCCAATCGCCGTCGATGGCGCAGGAGCCTTCGTAGTCGAGGACGGCATGGGTGACTTCGGCGCGATGCAACTTGGCTTTGAGCATGATGGCGTGCATGGGGCGACTCCTATCGGGTCCGCGGGGGGCGGCAGAGTATGGCGAGTCCGTGGTGAGCGCTCAAGCCCCCGGGAGCCGGGGGCTCGGCATGCGTCAATCGAGGTGGACTGAGAGGTTGTCGATCAGTCGGGTACTGCCCAGGTAGGCGGCGACCAGGATCACCAGTTGGCGGTCGCCGGGTACCCCGGGGCGCAGGCTGATCGGCTCGCGGATTTCCAGGTAGTCGGGGCGCAGCCCGGCCTGTTCCAGGGCCAGGCGGGCGTCGGCGAGCAATGCCGGGAAGTCCTCGGCGCCGGCGCGTATGCGTTCGCCGAGCTGCCGCAGGGTGCGGTAGATCGCCGGGGCGGCGGCGCGCTGCTGCTCGTCGAGGTAACCGTTGCGCGAGGACAACGCCAGGCCATCGGCGGCGCGCACCGTCGGCTCGCCGAAGATCTGCACCGGCAGGTTGAGGTCGCGGACCAGCTTGCGGATCACCGCCAACTGCTGGAAATCCTTTTCGCCGAACAGCGCGAGGTCCGGCTGGACCATGTTCAGCAGCTTGCTGACCACGGTCGCCACGCCTTCGAAATGGCCGGGACGACTGGCGCCGCAAAGGCCTTCGGAGACGCCGGGAACATGGATGCGGGTCTGCCCGTCCATGCCGTCGGGGTACATTTCCTCGACGGTCGGGGTGAACAGCAGGTGGCAGCCGGCTTCGAGCAGGCGTTCCTGGTCGGCTGCGAGGGTTCGCGGGTATTTGTCGAGGTCTTCGCTGGGGCCGAATTGCAGCGGGTTGACGAAGATGCTGACGACCACGAAGTCGGCGCGTTCGCCGGCTTTCTTTACCAGCGCGGCATGGCCGGCGTGGAGGTTGCCCATGGTCGGCACGAAGCCGATGCGCTTGCCTTCGCTGCGGGCGCGCGCCACCGCGGCGCGCAGTTCACGGACGGTCTTGACGGTGTTCATGCGTTGAATCCGTGTTCGGCGGCGGGGAAGGACACGTCCTTGACGGCGCGGACGTAGGCCGCGATGGCGGCTGGGATGCTCTCCTGGCCTTGCATGAAATCCTTGACGAACTTGGGCGAGCGGCCGGTCAGCGAGAGACCCAGCATGTCGTGCATGACCAGCACCTGGCCATCGGTCGCCGCACCGGCGCCAATCCCGATCACCGGGATCTTCACCGCCTGGGTGATCTCTTCGGCCAGCACGCTGGGCACGCACTCCAGCAGCAGCATGGCGGCGCCGGCCTGCTCCAGGGCGATGGCATCGGCGCGCAACTGGCGCGCCTGGGTTTCCTGGCGGCCCTGGACCTTGAAGCCGCCGAACAGGTTGACCGCCTGCGGGGTCAGGCCGAGATGCGCGCAGACCGGCACGCCCATCTGTGCCAGGCGGGCGATCGGCTCCGCCAGCCAGGCCCCACCCTCCAGCTTGACCATGTGTGCGCCGGCCTGCATCAGGCGGACCGCGTCGGCAAGGGTCTGGGCCACGGAATGGCTGGATTCGAAGGCCAGGTCGGTGACGATCAGGGAACCTTTGTTACCGCGTTTCACGCAGGCCGTGTGATAGGCCATTTCCTCGTTGCTGACCGGCAGGGTGCTGTCGTGACCCTGCAATACCATTCCGAGCGAATCTCCGACCAGAAGCACGTCCACGCCGGCCTGGCTGGCGGTGTGGGCGAAGGTGGCGTCGTAGCAGGTCAGCATGGCGATCTTCTCGCCGCTCTGCTTCAACCCTTGCAGGGTGGTCAGGGTTACATCAGGCATGGAAAGGCTCCTCGTTGGGCCGGTGATGAGCCGGCGCGGGGCAAACGGCCACTTATAGTCCGGATGGGGTGGCTCGAAGTCAATTGCAGGTGTTACCGCATTGTTACGGCGTTACTGCCACTGCCGAACGCCGCGCCGCCTGCGGTTGCGCGCGCAGTGTACGCCCATCCGCGGCGTCCTTCGTCAGCTTTTCGGTAACAGTGTGAAGAGCCCGCCGCGAGGTATCCGCGCAGCGGCGGGCAGGCAGGGTCAGGCGCCCGGAAGGCGTTCGATGCCCTCGAACGGACAGGCCGCGAGCAGCTCCGGCAGGTGGCGGCCATCGGGCAGGCGCAGGTCGGGGGCGAGATCGGCGAGGGGATAGAGCACGAAAGCGCGCGCCTGCATGTGGTAGTGCGGCACCTTCAGGCGCGGCAGGTCGAGCAATTGTTCGCCGAACAGCAGGATGTCCAGGTCGAGCGTGCGCGGACCCCAGCGCAGGTCGCGGACGCGCCCCTGTTCCAGTTCGATGGCCTGCAGGGCGTCGAGCAGGTCGAGCGGCGCCAGGGTGGTGTCGAGGGCCGCCACTCCGTTGACGAAGCGCGGCTGGTCGGCGGGGCCGAGCGGGTCGCTGACATAGAGCGGCGAGACGGCGACCAGGCGGGTCTCGGGAAGCCGCTCGAAGGCATCGAGGGCAGCCTGGATCTGCTCGCGCGGTTCGGCCAGGTTGCTGCCCAGCGCCACGTAGACGCGCTGGATCATTCGCCGCTTCCGCCGCTGCCTTCCTTGCGCGGCCCGCGGCGCCGACGGCCGCTGTTGCCGCCGCGGCGACGCTTGCGCGGGGCGCTGCCGTCTTCCTGGCTGACCAGGTCGCGGATCATGTTGCGCCGCTCGCTGTCGCTGACTTCCTGGTAATCGGTCCACCATTGGCCGAGTCCTTCGGTTTCCTCGCCGGCACTTTCGCGCAGCAGGAGGAAGTCGTAGCCGGCGCGGAAGCGCGGGTTTTCCAGGAGCAGGTCGGCGCGCTTGCCCTGGCGTCGCGGCAGACGTTCCTGCATATCCCAGATCTCGCGGATCGGCAGGGTGAAACGCTTGGGAATGGCAATCCGCTGGCACTGTTCGCTGATCAGTTCGTGGGCGGCTTCCTGCATCGCCGGGATGGCCGGCATGCCTTTCTCCTGTAACTGCGCGACGCGCGCCGGCAGGGCCGGCCAGAGCAGTGCGGCGAAGAGGAAGGCCGGGGTTACCGGCTTGCCCTGGCGAATTCGCGCATCGGTATTGGCCAGGGCCTGGCGGATCAGCTTGCCGGTGTAGTCGGGGTTGGCCTGCAGTGCCTTGGCGCTGGCCGGGAACAGCGGCGCGAACAGTTCGTACTCGACCAGCAGTTCGAAAGTGCGCTCGGCCCGGCCGGCGAGGAACAGCTTGAGCACCTCGTCGAACAGGCGCGCCGAAGGGATTTCCCGCAGCAGCGGGGCCAGCCGGCGAATCGGTGCGGCGCTGTGCTTCTCGATCTCGAAGTCGAGCTTGGCGGCGAAACGTACCGCCCGCAGCATCCGCACCGGGTCTTCCAGATAACGCTGCTCCGGATCGCCGATCAGGCGGATCAGGCGATTGCGGATGTCGTGAACGCCATTGGCGTAGTCCAGCAGCCGCTCGCTGGTGACGTCGAAGTACAGGGCATTGATGGTGAAGTCGCGGCGCTGGGCGTCGTCTTCCAGGCTGCCATAGACGTTGTCGCGCAGGATGCGGCCGCTTTCGTTGCTGGACGCGCGGCTATCGCCATCGTCCTGGCCTTCCGGATGATGGGCGCGGAAGGTGGCGACCTCGATGATCTCGCGGCCGAAGTGCACGTGTACCAGTTTGAAGCGGCGGCCGATGATCCGCGCGTTGCGGAATTCGGCGCGGACCTGCTCCGGCGTGGCGCTGGTGGCGACATCGAAGTCCTTGGGAGCGATGCCGAGCATCTGGTCGCGTACGCAGCCCCCGACCACGTAGGCCTGGTAGCCGGCCCGCTGGAGGATCTCGACGACCTTGACGGCGTTCCGGCTGAACTGGTCCCGGCGCAGGGAGTGCTGGTTGTTACCGATGACTTCCGGGGTTGTACGGACGGCGCGCGGACGGCGCAGGGGGGAACGAATGGTCTGGATCAGCTTTTTCAGCATGGATGTGTTATCGGGAGCACGATGTGGGTGATTGCACGCCTGCGTTGCTCAAACAGGACGGACGTCGGGTAATGCTGCGGCATTATCAGGACCTCTCGGGCGAGGCGTGTTCTGTACCCGTTGAATGTTTGGCCCCGCGACGCACAGGGCGTCCCGGGCGCCGGAACCGACTGCGCCATGCATCCTGACAGAAACGAACAGGGGCCGTACATCCTGTTCCCGCGAAGCGGGAGAGGGCCGGGAAGGCTGCGGTGAATCTGGCAAGGCATGCGGATGGCCGCATAGTCTGCGCGGATTCTAGCATTGGATGGGGAAATGGTGTAAGGCGAAGGAAAAACGGGAAAAACAGAGGGAGGAGTGAAGCTACTGGGGGAGCCGAAGCTCCCCCCCAAGTAGGTGCGTGCTTTGTTTTTATTATGATTTCGGGCTTGTTGTTTTTGTTTGTCGACCCGTCCCTTGAGCCAGTCGCTTCAGGGATATCTCCCAGGCTGGGAGTTCAATAGCAAACGGATTGCTTTGGTCGCTGATGCTGCCATGATCGTCGAACGATCCAACCAGTCTGTGCGCTGCCTCAAGGCAGTTTTATTCTTCTTCCGACTGGCTGCGGGACGGGTCCCGACAGCAACTCCTCTCCAAAAGAATCAGTTAGCTGCGCCTCCGCGATTTTGTTTTTGTTGTGCTGGAGTCGTTACGTGTTGTTTTTATTGTCTTCGTCGTTGCTTGTTATTGTTGTTGTGCCAATACATAAGCAGATGCCGTGCCAGTTTTTCGAAACCCAGTAAAATCAAGGGGTTGAGGTTTTCGGTGGGTCGGCGGAGGGCACAAAAAAACCGGGTTCCCGTTACCGATGAACCCGGTTTCTGTTACGCGGTACGTCCGCGGTAACAGGTTGCAGGGTGTTACGAGTCGGCCGAGGCCCCTGATTTGCGTCGCGGAATGCCCAGGCGCTGGCGGCGTTCCCACAGGCATTTGCGGCTGATGCCCAGCTTGCGGGCCAGTTCGGTCTCGGTCATGTGGTCCTGGTGCTCGAGGACGAAGTGCTGGAAGTAGTCTTCCAGCGAAAGGTCCTCGGTGGGCTCGTGGTTGCTGGCCGCGGCGCCCGCCGGGCCGAGGCCGAGGTCGGCGGCGAAGTCGTCCTCGAGGTCGTCCAGCTCAATGTCGATACCCAGCAGGTCGGCGTGGATTTCCTGGCTCTCGCTGAGGATCACCGCCCGCTCGATGGCGTTTTCCAGCTCGCGCACGTTGCCCGGCCATGGGTAATGGCGGATCGCCTGTTCGGCGTCGTGGGCGAAGCTGAGCGGCGCGCGCCCCATCCGGGTGCACTGGCGAGCCAGAAAGGCGCGGGCGATCTCCATCACGTCGTTGCCACGCTCGCGCAGGGCGGGCAGCTTCAGCGAGATCACATGCAGGCGGTAATAGAGGTCTTCGCGGAATTGCCCGGTCTTGGCCAGGGTCTTCAGGTCGCGGTGGGTGGCGGCGATCAGGCGCACGTCGACCTTCTGCGATTGCACCGAGCCGACCCGGCGGATCTCGCCTTCCTGCAATACGCGCAGCAGGCGGGCCTGGGCCTCCAGCGGCAGTTCGCCGATCTCGTCGAGGAACAGGGTGCCGCCGTCGGCCGCTTCGACCAGCCCGGCGCGCCCGGCGCTGGCACCGGTGAAGGCGCCTTTTTCATGGCCGAACAGCTCGGATTCGATCAGGGTTTCCGGAATCGCCGCACAGTTCACCGAGATCAGCGGCGCCTTGGCGCGCTTCGACAGGTTGTGCAGGGCGCGGGCGACCAGTTCCTTGCCGGTGCCGGACTCGCCCTGGATCAGTACCGTGGAGTCGGTCGGCGCGACCTTGCGAATCTTGCTGTACAGCTCTTGCATCGGCGCACAGGAGCCGATGATGCCTATCTCGCCGTCGGCTGCCGCCGGGCTGGCGCCGCGCTCGCCGCCGGCCTTGCCGCCGTTGGCGGAGACCGGGGCCGCGCTGCGGTTCTCCTGGCGGTCCTTGAGGATGCGCGCCACGGCCTGGAGCATTTCGTCGTGGTCGAAAGGCTTGGCGATGTAGTCCACCGCGCCCATCTTCATCGAATCCACCGCCGAACGCAGGCTGGCGTAGCTGGTCATGATCAGCACCGGAATGCCTTCGGCGAGCTTGATCAGTTCGGTGCCGGGGGCGCCCGGCAGGCGCAGGTCGCTGACCACCATGTCGAAGGAGGGGATGGTGTAGCGCTCCTGGGCTTCCTGCACCGAGCCGGCTTCGCTGACCTGGTACTGGTTGCGCTCCAGCAGGCGTCGCAATGCAGATCGGATAATGGTTTCGTCTTCGACGATCAGAATATGTGCCATGTATTCAGCTCTCTCGACGTGCTCGTCTACAGCTCGGCCGTCGGGCCAGGGTGCCGCGGCAGGGTCACGCGGAAGCGGGTGCCGCCTTCTCGCTGGTGATCCGTCGGGCTCTCGATGGTTATCTGTCCATAATGCTCTTCCACGATCGAATAGACCAGTGCGAGGCCGAGCCCGGTCCCCTTGCCGGGGTCCTTGGTGGTGAAGAACGGTTCGAACAACTGGTCCATGATCGCCTTCGGAATGCCGCTGCCCTCGTCCTCGACGACCAGGTCCACGGTATGTTCCGAGGCTTCGCTGCGGACCCGGATCGCGCCGCCCGGTGGGCTGGCGTCGCGAGCATTGGAGAGCAGGTTGATCAGCACCTGGGCCAGGCGCTGCGAGTCGCCCTCGACCCAGTGCGCCGGATCGCAGAGGTTGAAGAACTCTACTTCGACGCTACGCCGGTTCAGCGACAGCAGTCCGATGGCTTCCTGGGCGACTTCGCTCAGGCACACCGGTTCCAGGGCCTGTAGGTGGCTGCCGGAGTGGGCGAAGCTCATCAACGACTGGACGATGCGCGATACGCGCTTGGTCTGGTCAAGGATCTGCTCGCTGATCTCGGTCAGCTCGCCGTCGCCTTCGCGTTCCTCGCGCAGGTTCTGCGCCAGGCAGGCGATGCCGGTGATCGGATTGCCGATCTCGTGGGCTACCCCGGCGGCAAGGCGGCCGATGGAAGCCAGGCGCTCGGAGTGGACCAGCTTGTCTTCCAGCAGTTGGGTTTCGGTGAGGTCTTCCACCAGTAGCACCAGGCCGCTGTTACCCGGCGCCAGGGGTTCCTCGATGGCCGCCTTGTGCAGGTTCAGCCAGCGGGTGTGGCCGTCGTAGACCAGGCGCTGTTTGTGCAGGTGCTCGTCGGGGGCGTCGATGAAACGTTCCAGCAGGCCCTTCCAGGGTTCGGGCAAGGCCGACAGGCGCGAACCGACGACCTTCTGCGCGCCGACCCCGGTGAGTTCCTCGATGGCGCGGTTCCACATCAGCACTTCCTGGTCCTTGGCCAGGGAGCAGACGCCCATCGGCAGGTCTTGCAGGGTCTGCCGGTGGTAGCGGCGCAGGGTGTCGAGTTCGGCAGCCAGGCCGGTCAGCCGGGAGTGATAGTCCTCCAGGCGGCTCTCGATGAAGTGGATGTCCTCGGTGACGTAGCTTTCTTCGCTGGTCTTGTAGGGAAGGAAGGTCTCCACGATGTCCTGGGCGACACTGGGACCCATCAGCCCGGAAAGGTTCGCCTCGATGCGGTCGCGCAAGCGACGCAGGGCATAGGGGCGACGTTCGTCGAAGGGCAGGTGGAGATCGCGCAGGGCCTGCTCGACCTCCTTCTGCGCGGTCTTGGCGCCCAGCGGCTTGGCCAACTGGCTGGCGAACTCCTGCGGCGAACCGGCGAACAGTTCGCGGCGTTGCGGACGGCGTACGTTGTCCACCGCGCAGGCCTCGGCGGCGCCTTTTTCCTCGTCGCTGGCCTCGGTGAACAGCGAGACCAGGGTGAACACCAGCACGTTGGCCGCCAGCGAGGACAGCGCCGCCAGGTGCCAGTTGGAGTCGTCCAGCACGTAGATCACGTCGAACAGCGGCAGGTACAGGCCCTGTACGTTCCCCATCAGGGGCAGCAGCATGGTGATCGCCCAGACCAGCATGCCGGCGATCAGCCCGGAGATGAAGCCGCGGCGGTTGGCGGTCGGCCAGTACAGCACCGAGAGTGCGCCGGGAAGGAATTGCAGGGTGGCGACGAAGGACACTATGCCCAGGTTGGAGAGGTCCTGTTCGGCGCCCAGCAGCAGGTAGAAGGCGTAGCTGGCCATGATGATGGCGACGATCAGCAGGCGCCGGGTCCATTTCAGCCAGCGATAGATGTTGCCCTGCGCCGGCGGCTGGTAGAGCGGCAGCACCAGGTGGTTGAGGACCATTCCCGAGAGCGCCAGGGTCATCACGATAGTCAGCCCGCTGGCGGCGGAGATGCCGCCGATGAAGGCGGCCAGGGCCAGGGCCGGGCTGTCCACCGCCAGGCCGAGGCCGATGGTGTAGTACTCCGGTGTGGTCGAGGCGCCGAGGCGCAGCCCGGCCCAGAGGATCGGCGGTACCGCAAGGCTCATCAGCAGCAGGAACAGCGGCAGGCCCCAACTGGCGGAAATCAGCGCGCGCGGGTTGAGGTTCTCGGTGAAGATCATGTGGAACATGTGCGGCATCACGATGGCCGCGGCGAAGAACACCAGCAGCAGTGTTCGCCATGGACCCTCGGCCAGCGGCGTGTGCAGGGTGGTCAGCGCGGTCTGGTTCTGCAGCAGCCAGACTTCCAGGCCTTCCGGCCCGCCGAAGACGCCGTACAGGGCGTAGAGGCCGATACTGCCGAGCATCACCAGCTTGACCAGCGACTCGAAGGCGATGGCGAACACCAGTCCCTCGTGGCGTTCGCGAGTGGCGATGTGGCGAGCGCCGAAGAGGATCGCGAACAGGGTGATCAGGGTGCAGAAGACGAACGCGACCCGCTCCTGGGCCGGGTCGCGGGTGAGAATGCTGATCGAGTCGGTGACCGCCTGGATCTGCAGGGCCAGCATCGGCAGCACGCCGATCAGCATGAACAGCGTGGTCAGGGCGCCGGCCCAGGTACTGCGGAAACGGAAGGCGAAGAGGTCGGCCAGCGAGGACAGCTGGTAGGCGCGTGTCACCCGCAGGATCGGATAGAGCAGCACCGGGGCGAGCAGGAAGGCCCCGGAAATCCCCAGGTAGATGGCGAGGAACCCGTAGCCGTACTGGTAGGCCAGGCCTACCGTGCCGTAGAACGCCCAGGCACTGGCGTAGACGCCCAGCGACAGGGTGTAGACCAGCGGGTGGCGTACCAGCCGGCGCGGCACGTAGCCGCGCTCGGTGATCCAGGCGATGCCGAAGAGGGTGGAGAGGTAGGCGACGCTGATCAGGATCAGCTGGGTCAGGCTAAAGCTCGTCAGCATCGCGCTGGCTCTGCAGGATGAAAGTGACCACGATGAGGATCAGCCACAGCAGGTACGGGCGGTACCAGGCGCCGTTGGGGTCGATCCACCAGTCCATGATGGCGGGGGAAAAGAGATAGATGCCCACGACCAGGAGCAGGACCAGTCGGTAGATGTACATGCCGCTTCCCTCATGCTTGGGCCGGCAGGCTACAGGCTGCGGGTGGGTGCCGGCAAGCCGCCGGGCGGGCTACAGGCGTTCCTCGGGAAGGGTAGCGCAGCGCGGGATGCGCGTGGCGTCCCAGTGCGCGACGCCCCAGGCCAGCGCCTCGCTGGCGCTGGCCTGGGCCAGTTCGGCCGGCGGCCGCTGGCCGAGCGCGCGCAGGGCGCGGGTCAGCGGCGCGGCGGCCTGCTCGGCGGGCAGTGGCGGGGAGCGGTAGGACTTGCCGAGCTTGTGCCCGTCCGGCTGGACGATCAGCGGCACGTGCAGGTAGCGCGGCTGGCTCAACCCCAGCAGTTCCTGGAGGTAAAGCTGGCGCGGGGTCGAGTCGAGCAGGTCGGCGCCGCGGACGATGTCGGTGATGCCCTGCCAGGCGTCGTCCAGCACCACCGCCAGTTGGTAGGCGTAGAGACCGTCGCGGCGCTGGATGACGAAATCGCCGACCTCGCGGCCGAGATGCTGGCGGACTTCGCCCTGCACGCGGTCGACGAAGCGATATTCCAGCTCCGGCACGCGCAGGCGGATCGCCGCATCCTCGCGGGCGTGCCCGGCGTCGCGGCAGAAGCCCGGGTAGATCCCGGCGAATCCCTCAAGCTGCTTGCGCGAGCAAGTGCAGGCGTAGGCCAGGCCGCTGCGCAGCAGTTGCTCGACCACTGCGGCGTAGGCCGGGAAGCGTTCACTCTGCCGCTCCACCGCGCCGTCCCATTCGAAGCCGTAGCGCTCCAGGGTTTCCAGGATCGCCTGCTGGGCGCCCGGGACTTCGCGGGGCGGGTCGAGGTCCTCCATGCGCACCAGCCAGCGGCCGCCGACGGCACGCGCGTCCAGGTAGGAGGCGACGGCCGCCACCAGGGAACCGAAGTGCAGGTAGCCGCTGGGCGTCGGGGCGAAGCGGCCTACATAGGAAGAGCTCATGGCGCGGGCGGTGCGGCGGGGAACGGCGGAAACGAAACGGGGCGCCTTGGCGCCCCGTCGGTCCGGCTCAGGAGCCGAGTTGCTTCTCGCGGATTTCCGCGAGGGTCTTGCAGTCGATGCAGAGGGTCGCGGTGGGGCGCGCCTCCAGGCGACGGATGCCGATCTCGACGCCGCAGGAGTCGCACCAGCCGTACTCTTCGTCTTCGATCAGTTGCAGGGTCTCGTCGATCTTCTTGATCAGCTTGCGCTCGCGGTCGCGGGCGCGCAGTTCCAGGCTGAATTCTTCTTCCTGGCTGGCGCGGTCGGCCGGATCGGGGAAGTTGGCCGCTTCGTCCTGCATGTGATGCACGGTACGGTCGACCTCTTCCATCAGCTCCTGTTTCCATTTGTTCAGGATCGCGGTGAAGTGCGCGCGCATGCGCTCGCTCATGTACTCCTCGCCCTTGGTTTCCTGATAGGGTTCGAAGCCGCGGGTCATCTGCTGGCTGCTCTGTTGTTTTGCTTTGGTGGACATGAATGGCCGCCTCTCACTTTCGCTAATCCTGTCCGCGGCAGGGTTCCCTCGCCGGCTCTCCGGCCCCGCGGTCGCAAGCGGGCGAACTTACCAGAACGATAACCTTGGCGCTACTCCCGGTTGTCGAGGCTGGTGTCGCCCGCGTAATGGCTTGGTTAGAATCGGTTTTTCCTCGCAAAGTTCGGAATATCCATGGCTACCTCCTATAGCGCGCGCAGTCGGGCCATCGAGCCTTTCCATGTCATGGCCCTGCTGGCGCGGGCCAACGAGTTGCAGGTCGCCGGCCACGATGTGATCCACCTGGAGATCGGCGAGCCGGACTTCACCACGGCCGAGCCGATCGTCGAGGCCGGGCGCGCCGCCCTGGCCGCCGGGCATACCCGCTACACCGCCGCCCGCGGCCTGCCGGCGCTGCGCGAGGCGATCGCGAAATTCTACGGCGAACGCTACGGGGTCGACCTCGACCCACAGCGCGTGCTGGTCACTCCGGGCGGTTCCGGCGCCCTGCTGCTGGCCAGCAGCTTGCTGGTCGACCCCGGCCGCCACTGGTTGCTCGCCGACCCGGGCTACCCGTGCAACAGGCATTTCCTGCGCCTGGTGGAAGGCGCCGCGCAACTGGTGCCGGTGGGGCCGGACAGCCGTTACCAACTGACGCCGGATCTCATCGAGCGGCACTGGGATTCAGACAGTGTAGGCGCTCTGGTGGCGACGCCGGCGAATCCGACCGGGACCCTGCTCGATCGCGACGAACTGGCCGGCCTGTCGGGCGCCTTGAAGGCCCGCGGCGGGCACCTGGTGGTGGACGAGATCTATCACGGCCTGACCTATGGCGTGGACGCCGCCTCGGTGCTGGAAGTCGACGACGACGCTTTCGTCCTGAATAGTTTTTCCAAGTATTTCGGCATGACCGGCTGGCGCCTGGGCTGGCTGGTGGCGCCGGCAGCGGCGGTGCCTGAGCTGGAGAAGCTGGCGCAGAACCTCTACATCAGCGCGCCGAGCATGGCCCAGCAGGCCGCGCTGGCCTGTTTCGAGCCGACCACCATCGCCATTCTCGAAGAGCGTCGCGAAGAGTTCGCCCGCCGTCGCGACTTCCTCCTGCCGGCCCTGCGCGAGCTGGGTTTCGGAATCGCCGTGGAGCCGGAAGGCGCCTTCTATCTCTACGCCGATATCAGCGCGTTCGGCGGCGATGCCTACGCCTTCTGCAAGCACTTCATCGAAACCGAGCACGTCGCCTTCACCCCGGGGCTGGATTTCGGCCGCCACCAGGCCGGCCACCACGTGCGTTTCGCCTATACCCAGAACCTGCCGCGCCTGCAGGAAGCGGTGGAGCGGATCGCCCGCGGCCTGAAGAACTGGCGGCCCTGATGCGTTTCGAGCAGCCACTGGAAGAAGGCCGCCTGCTGCGTCGCTACAAGCGTTTCCTCGCCGATATCGAGAGCGCCGGCGGCGAGCGCCTGACCATCCACTGTCCGAATACCGGTTCGATGCTCAATTGCATGAGCGAAGGTTGCCGAGTCTGGTTCAGCCGCTCCAACGACCCCAAGCGCAAGCTGCCGGGGACCTGGGAGCTGAGCGAGACCCCGCAGGGCCGCCTGGCCTGCGTCAACACGGCGCGGGCCAATCGCCTGGTAGAGGAGGCGCTGCTGGCCGGGGACATCGCGGAGCTTGCCGGTTTCACCGCTCTGCGCCGGGAAGTGGCCTACGGCGTGGAGAACAGTCGCGCCGACTTTCGCCTGGAATACCCCACGGGCGCACTGTTCATCGAGGTGAAGAGCGTCACCCTGGGCTTCGACGAAACCGCCGTGGCGGCCTTTCCCGACGCGGTGACGCTGCGCGGCGCCAAGCACCTGCGCGAACTGGCGGCGCTGGCGCGGGAGGGGATCCGCGCGGTGCAACTGTACTGCGTGAACCTTTCCGGGGTCGAGGCGGTGCGCCCCGCCGACGAGATCGATCCAGCCTATGGCAAGGCGTTGCGCGAGGCGGCGCAAGCGGGTGTCGAGGTGCTGGCCTATGGCGCCGAGGTGACGACGGAAGGATTGCACCTGGCGCGGCGCCTCCCGGTGCGACTCTGAGGCATGGCCGCGCCGTGGGGCGCGGCCACTCGCTCAGCGGCGTTCGAGCAGGACGCCGCTTTCCATGTGGTGGGTGTAGGGGAACTGGTCGAACAGCGCGCAGCGGCTGATCCGGTGCGTGTCGTGCAGTTGGGCGATGTTCTGCGCCAGGGTTTCCGGGTTGCACGAAATGTACAGGATGCGCTCGAAGCGCCGGGTCAGCTCGCAGGTGTCCGGATCCATGCCGGCTCGTGGCGGATCGACGAAGACACTGCCGAAGGCGTAGCTCTTCAGGTCGATGTCGGCCAGGCGGCGGAACGGGCGAACCTCGTTCAGCGCCTGGGTCAGCTCTTCGGCCGACAGGCGCACCAGGCTGACGTTGTCCACCGCGTTGTCGGCCAGGTTGGCCAGCGCCGCATTGACCGAGGACTTGCTGATCTCGGTGGCCAGCACCTTGCGTACCCGGGTGGCCAGGGGCAGGGTGAAGTTGCCGTTGCCGCAGTACAGTTCGAGCAGGTCGTCGTCGCGCTGGCCGAGCGCCTCGTAGGCCCAGCCGAGCATCTTCTGGTTGACCTCGCCGTTGGGCTGGGTGAAAGCCCCCTCGGGCTGGCGGTAGCGGAAGCGCCGGCCGGCGACCGACAGTTCCTCCTCCACATAGTCGCGTCCGACGACGATACGCTTGCCGCGCGAACGCCCGACCAGGTTCACGCCCAGTTCCGCCGCGAGCTTTTCCGCTGCCTGTCGCCAGGCGTCGTCGATCGGCCGGTGGTAGCAGAGGGTGATCAGCGCGTCGCCGGCCAGGGTGGTGAGAAACTCCACCTGGAACAGCTTGAAGCCCAGCGCCGGGTCGGCCCAGGCCGCCTTCAGGCGCGGCATCAGTTCGTTGATGCGGCGGCTGGCGATGGGGAAATCCTCGATCAGGATCGGCGTGTGCTTGTCGCCCTGCTCGAACATCGCGTAGTGACGCTTCTCGTTGCCGGTTTCCCGCCACAGGCGGAATTCGGCGCGCAGCCGGTAATGCTCTCGCGGCGACTCGAAGACCTCCGGCGCGGGTGCCGCGAACGGGGCCAGCAAACCGGCGAGGCGGGACTTCTTGTCTTCCAGTTGTGTGGCGTAGGCGCTGGGGTCGAACTGTGGACGGCTCATGCGTTGAAGAAGCCCAGCTTGATCACGAACAGGACGGAGAGGATCACCAGCGCCGGGTTCAGTTCGCGCCAGCGCCCGGACAGCACCTTGATCGCGGTCCAGGAAATGAAGCCGAAGGCGATGCCGGTGGCGATCGAATAGGTGAACGGCATGGCCAGCGCGGTGACGACCACCGGCGCGGCGACGGTGATGTCTTCCCAGTCGATCTCTGCCAGGCCCGAGGCCATCAGTACGGCGACGAAGAGCAGCGCCGGGGCGGTGGCGAAGGCCGGTACGCTGCCGGCCAGCGGGGCGAAGAACAGCGCGAGGAGGAACAGGATGGCGACGACGATGGCGGTCAGGCCGGTGCGGCCGCCGGCGCTGACGCCCGCGGCGGACTCGATGTAGCTGGTGGTGGTCGAGGTGCCCAGCAGCGAGCCGCCCATGGCGGCGGTACTGTCGGCGATCAGCGCGCGGCCCATCTTCGGCATGTGGCCGTCCTTGCCCATCAGTCCGGCGCGCTTGGCGACGCCGATCAGGGTGCCGGAGTTGTCGAACAGGTCGACGAAGAGGAAGGCGAAGATCACGCTGACCAGGCCGATGTCCAGCGCGCCCTTGATGTCCAGTTGAAGGAAGGTCGGCGCCAGCGACGGCGGCATCGAGACCACGCCGCCGAACTGGGTCACGCCGAGCAGGATGGCGATGGCGGTGACCACCAGGATACCGATCAGCACCGCGCCGGTGACGCTACGCGCCTCCAGGGCGACGATCAGGATGAAGCCGAGGGTGGCGAGGATCGGTGCCGGCTTGGTCAGGTCGCCCATGCCGATCAGGGTTGCCGGGTTGTCCACCACGATGCCCGCGTTCTGCAGGGCGATCAGTGCGAGGAACAGGCCGATGCCGGCGGCGATCGCCGAGCGTAGCGGCAGGGGGATGCTGTTGATGATCCATTCGCGGATGCGAAAGATCGACAGCAGGAAGAACATGGTGGCGGAAATGAACACTGCGCCCAGCGCGACCTGCCAGCTGTGGCCCATGTGCAGCACCACGGTGTAGGTGAAGAAGGCGTTGAGGCCCATGCCGGGGGCCAGGGCGATCGGGTAGTTGGCGATCAGGCCCATGATGGTCGAGCCGATGGCCGCTGCCAGGCAGGTGGCGACGAACACCGCGCCCTTGTCCATGCCGGTCTCGCCGAGGATGCTCGGGTTGACGAAGAGGATGTAGGCCATGGTCAGGAAGGTGGTGATCCCCGCCAGGATCTCGGTGCGCACCGTGGTGTTGTGCGCCTTTAATTGAAACAGCTTTTCCAGCATGTTGGATTCCCCTGAATGTGCTCTGCAACGATCCCCATGGCGCCAGCAGAAGTGGCCGGCCGTGGAGCCGGCCGCCGACCAGGGAAAACCGAATTTCCGCGTGGCGGGCGTTGCATCGCTGTCTCGTCGGCGCGGTACCGCGAACGATCCCGGCAGACGGCTGAGTCCCGAAAATGCGCGAGCCGCATGAAACGACCCACGCACGCCAGGGGCCTCGCGGCGGCCTGCGTGGGGTTCATACGGCTCGAAAAGGCGCGCATCATACCAGTTCGCGGGAGAGGGGTGAATTTCCGCCAGTCTAGTCGATCGTCGCCTCGCGGAAGGCCCTGCTCGCCCGCCCGGCGCGGGCGGCGTTAACATAGGCGTTGGCGTCCGGACGGACGCTCCGCCCAGGTTTTCTGCAGTACCTCATCATGAAACGCTCGAAACTCGCATTCCTTCCGCTGGGCCTGGCGCTGCTGCTGGCCGCTTGCGCCAGCGATCCGCTGCCGATCCCGCAGCACAGCTTCGGGGTCTATGCCACCGCCAGCACGCCTTCCGCGGCGTTCCGCACCCTGGCCGACCCGCAGGGCAAGGCCATGCTGGTGGCGCTGAAGCCCAGCCTGACCCAGGCTGACGTACTCCGCGCCGAGGTCCTGTACGACCAGAACGGTCGACCCGGCGTCGAAGTCACCTTCACCGAACCGGCCGCCCGCCGCCTGGCCGCGCTGACCGGCGAGGCCCGGGGGCGCACTCTAGCGGTACTGGTGGACGGGCGCCTGCGCCTGGCGCCGCGGGTGCGCGAGCCGATCCGCAACGGTAAGGTCTATCTCGACGGGTTGGCTTCGGCCTACGAGGCCAGGGAACTGGCCGATCAGTTGAATGCGCTGGGAAGCCAGCCGGGGCGCTAAGCGCCCGGCTGGCGGCGAGGCTCAGAGCGTCTGGGCCTTGAAGGTATCGCAACTGGCCGGCGAGCCGCTCTCGAAGCCGGTCTTGAACCAGCGCATGCGTTGCGCCGAGGAGCCATGGGTGAAGGAATCCGGCACCACCATGCCGCGGCCCTGGCGTTGCAGGCGATCGTCGCCGATGGCGTTGGCGGCGTTCAGGGCTTCCTCGATGTCGCCCGGCTCCAGCCAGTTCAGCCGCTGCTGTGCACGGTTGGCCCAGACCCCGGCGAAGCAGTCCGCCTGCAGTTCCTGGCGTACCGACAGGCCGTTGGCGCCCTCCATGCGCGCGCCGCGCTGGCGGGCTGCGTTGATCTTGGCCGAGATGCCCATCAGGTTCTGCACGTGGTGGCCGACCTCGTGGGCGATCACATAGGCCTGGGCGAAGTCGCCGGCGGCGGAGAAGCGCTGTTCCATCTCGCGGAAGAACTCCAGGTCGAGGTAGACCCGGCGGTCGGCCGGACAGTAGAACGGCCCGGTGGCCGACGAGGCGAAGCCGCAGGCGGAATTCACCCCATTGCTGAACAGCACCAGCTTGGGCTGTTGGTATTGTGCCTGGCCGCTGGCGAAGATCTGTTCCCAGGTGTCCTCGGTGTCGCCGAGGATCGAGCGGACGAACTCGCTCTGCTCGTCGTTGGCCGCCGGGGCCCGACCGCCGGCCTGCTGCTGGGTGGCCGGCGCCGGGCTGTCCATCTGGCCGAGCAGCGACCCGAGGATCTGCATTGGGTCCTGGCCCATCAGCAGGCCGACCACCACCACGATGGCCACCCCACCCAGGCTGAGGCCCTTGCCGCCGATGCGCATGCCGCCACCGCCGCCTGCGCCTCCTTCGCCCCGGGCATCAATCACGTTGTCACTGCGTCGTCCTTTGCGCCAGAGCATGGCGGTTCTCCTGTACGTTTCGCTTCTTCAGTGTTGTCGTCGTCCGCCGCCAGCGCCACCCCGACCGTCAGGCCGAGGTCAGCAGCTCGGCGCGGGCGAGCAGTTGGACGTGGCCGCCGACCCTTACGCTACCGTCTGTCGCGACCTGGACGTCGAGCCGGCTCGGCCGCCCGAGGAAGCGTCCCTGGTGCAGGACGAAGGGTTCGCCGCGCGC
>NZ_SCND01000627.1:0-1633 GCF_005503585.1 Pseudomonas sp. 2VD | reverse complement strand
GGTGGAGTTCTGGGGCAACGGCACCGAGCGGCTGCACGAGCGCCTGCGCTACGACCGCGACGAAGGAGGCTGGAAGCACCGCTACCTGCAACCGTGACGACACCGCTGCGCCGACGTTTCATGGCGGATAACCGCACGCGGTTATTCGCCCTACGCGGCCTCGAAGCTCACCCGTTTTACGGTGGATAACCGAATGCGGTCATGCGTACCGCGGCCCCGGAGCCGGGCCGTAGGGCGAATAACGCCACCGGCGTTATCCGCCGCTGCGCCGACGTTTCATCGCGGTAAACGGTCATCCGTCCCAGCCGAACCCCCATCGATTCGAACACTCGAGAAAAGGAAGCACCCATGAGCGAACCCATCGATATCCTCATTGCCGGCGCCGGCATCGGCGGCCTCAGTTGCGCCCTGGCCCTGCACCAGGCCGGCATCGGCAAGGTCACGCTGCTGGAAAGCAGCAGCGAGATACGCCCCCTTGGCGTCGGCATCAATATCCAGCCGGCGGCGGTCGAGGCCCTCGCCGAACTGGGCCTCGGCCCGGCGCTGGCGGCCACCGCCATCCCCACCCATGAGCTGCGCTACATCGACCAGAGCGGCGCCACGGTATGGTCCGAGCCGCGCGGGGTGGAAGCCGGCAACGCCTATCCGCAGTACTCGATCCATCGCGGCGAACTGCAGATGATCCTGCTCGCCGCGGTGCGCGAGCGTCTCGGCCAACAGGCGGTACGCACCGGTCTCGGCGTGGAGCGCATCGAAGAGCGCGACGGCCGCGTACTGATCGGCGCCCGCGACGGACACGGCAAGCCCCTGGCGCTCGGTGCCGATGTGCTGGTCGGCGCCGACGGCATCCATTCGGCGGTCCGCGCGCACCTGCATCCCGACCAGGGGCCGCTGTCCCACGGTGGGATCACCATGTGGCGCGGCGTCACCGAGTTCGACCGCTTCCTCGACGGCAAGACCATGATCGTCGCCAACGACGAGCACTGGTCGCGCCTGGTCGCCTATCCGATCTCGGCGCGCCACGCGGCCGAAGGCAAGTCGCTGGTGAACTGGGTGTGCATGGTGCCGAGCGCCGCCGTCGGCCAGCTCGACAACGAGGCCGACTGGAACCGCAACGGACGCCTGGAAGACGTGTTGCCGTTCTTCGCCGACTGGGACCTGGGCTGGTTCGACATCCGCGACCTGCTGACCCGCAACCAGTTGATCCTGCAGTACCCGATGGTCGACCGCGATCCGCTGCCGCACTGGGGCCGGGGACGCATCACGCTGCTCGGCGACGCCGCCCACCTGATGTATCCGATGGGCGCCAACGGCGCTTCGCAGGCGATCCTCGACGGCATCGAGCTGGCCGCCGCGCTGGCGCGCAACGCCGACGTGGCCGCAGCCCTGCGCGAATACGAAGAAGCGCGGCGGCCGACCGCCAACAAGATCATCCTGGCCAACCGCGAACGGGAAAAAGAGGAATGGGCCGCGGCTTCGCGACCGAAGACCGAGAAGAGCGCGGCGCTGGAAGCGATCACCGGCAGCTACCGCAACCAGGTGGAACGGCCACGCTAGCAACACCGGGCAGGCCACCGCGCCTGCCCTCTCCCGCCTCTCCCGTCCGCGGGAGAGGCGGCATCCGTGCGGGTGC
>NZ_SCND01000626.1:0-1636 GCF_005503585.1 Pseudomonas sp. 2VD | reverse complement strand
CGGTCAATGGCAAGCTCGACCGGCAGGCGTTGCCGCAACCGGATGCGAGCCTGTCGCAACAGGCCTATCGAGCGCCCGGTAGCGAGCTGGAGCAGCGCATCGCAGCGATCTGGTCGGAGATCCTGGGAGTGGAACGGGTCGGCCTGGACGACAACTTCTTCGAACTGGGCGGTCATTCGTTGCTGGCTACCCGGGTGATTTCTCGGGTTCGCCAGGAGCAGCAGTTGGACGCAAGCCTGAAGGCGTTGTTCGAGCGGCCGGTTCTGGAAGCGTTCGCCCAGGGATTGGAACGCACGACGGATGCGGTCTCGACGATACCGCTTGCCGATCGGCAGCAACCGTTGGCACTGTCCTTCGCTCAGGAGCGTCAGTGGTTCCTCTGGCAACTGGAGCCGGAAAGCGCGGCCTACCATATTCCGAGTGCCTTGCGCCTACGCGGGCGGCTGGACGTGGATGCCTTGCAACGCAGCTTCGACAGCCTGGTCGCGCGGCATGAAACCTTGCGTACCCGCTTCCGGCTGGAGGGAGGGCGTTCGTACCAGCAGGTACAACCTGCGGTTAGCGTTTCTATCGAGCGGGAACAGTTCGGTGAAGAAGGCCTGATCGAACGGATACAGGCCATCGTTGTGCAGCCATTCGACCTGGAACGGGGGCCGCTGCTGCGGGTGAACCTGTTGCAACTGGCCGAGGACGACCATGTACTGGTGCTGGTCCAGCACCACATCGTGTCCGATGGTTGGTCGATGCAGGTGATGGTCGAGGAACTGGTCCAGCTCTATGCCGGCTACAGCCAAGGGCTCGACGTGGTGTTGCCGGCCCTGCCGATCCAGTACGCGGACTACGCCCTGTGGCAGCGCAGCTGGATGGAGGCGGGGGAAAAGGAGCGCCAGTTGGCGTACTGGACCGGCCTGCTGGGCGGCGAGCAGCCGGTGCTGGAGTTGCCGTTCGACCGGCCGCGCCCGGTTCGGCAAAGCCATCGTGGTGCCCAGTTCATCCTGGAACTGGATATTGATCTGTCCCAGGCGCTCAGGCGCGTGGCCCAGCAGGAGGGGGCTACTGCCTTCGCCCTGTTGCTGGCTTCGTTCCAGGCGCTGCTGTATCGCTACAGCGGGCAGGCGGATATCCGTGTCGGCGTGCCGATCGCCAATCGCAACCGCGTGGAGATCGAGCGGCTGATCGGCTTCTTCGTCAACACCCAGGTGCTCAAGGCCGACCTGGACGGTCGGATGGGCTTCGACGAGCTGCTGGCCCAGGCCCGCCAACGCGCGCTGGAGGCTCAGGCGCACCAGGACCTGCCGTTCGAGCAACTGGTGGAGGCCTTGCAGCCGGAGCGCAGTCTTAGCCACAACCCGCTGTTCCAGGTGCTGTTCAACTACCAGAGCGAAGCCCGTGGCAACGGCCAGGCATTCCGCTTCGACGAGTTACAGATGGAAAGCGTGCAGTTCGACAGCCGGACGGCGCAGTTCGACTTGACGTTGGACCTGACGGACGAAGAGCAGCGTTTTTGCGCCGTTTTCGACTACGCCACCGACCTGTTCGACGCCTCCACCGTGGAACGCCTGGCCGGCCATTGGCGCAACCTGTTGCGCGGCATCGTCGCCAACCCACGACAGCGGCTCGGCGAGTTGCCGCTGCT
>NZ_SCND01000625.1:0-1649 GCF_005503585.1 Pseudomonas sp. 2VD | reverse complement strand
GTCGGCAGCGAGAATGCTCACGTTCTGCCCGACGAGGTTGATGTCCTTGCCGGCCACCACATCCGAAGCCGTGATAGACAGGTTCTTGCCAGCCCGCATGTCGACATCGCCGAGCACACTGCCGATGGTGCTGCCCTGGTTGACGACGGTACGGGTGTCCTGCGTCGAGGCATTCTTCGCCGTGCCGAGCGTGATGCCGATCCCTCCGGAACTCATCAGGCCGGACTTATTCTTCGACTCGCTGCGATGCGATTCCGACGTCTCCGCCACGCTGTCGATGATGATGTCGTTGCCGGCACGCAGCGCAGTCTTCCCGGTAGAAACCACATTGCTGGCGGCCACCGAGATGTCCCTTCTCGCCTGCACCACGGTGGTATCGCCGCTCAACGTAGCGCCCTGAACGCTGGTGTAGGAAGAGGACTGGGCGTTGGCCTTGCTGGTGGATGACAGCCCCAGGCCTCCGGACTTGGATTTCGCGGACGCGCTGGAGTAGCTGTTCGCAGCTGCCGTGAGGTTCACGTCGCGCCCCGCCACGACCGTCAGCTCGCCCTTCATGCTGGAGGCGGAAGAGGCCTCGACGTTGACGTCACGCTTAGCGACCAGTTCCGCCCCTTGTCCCGCCTGGATCGACGACGACACCACGGTACTGGTTTCGCTCTCGCTCATCCGGCTACTGCTGCGCCCGAACGAGCCTTTTTTCTTCTTCGCGTAGTAGGAATAGCTTTCGTCGTGAGCCGCCAGCAGATTGAGGTCGTTGCCGGCGTACAAATAGGCCTCGTTGCTGGCCTTCGCCTGACTGGCAACGAAGGTCACATCATTGCCGCCCTGCACGCTGAGATCGCCGCCGGCGCTGACCACGGTCGATTGGTGTTCCACCCGATCGTTCTTCGCAGTCACCTTCTTGCCGGTAGCGAAGCTGTGCTCCTCGTTCGCCGCCGCCGCCAGGGTCACGTCACGCCCGGCGGAGAGGGCGATGTCGCGGCGCGCTTCGAGGGCGCTGGCCACTGCGCTGAGGTCGCGCCCGGCGCTGACGTTCAGGTCCCGCCCGGCGCTGACTTCGGCGCCAAGCTGGGTCACGCTCTGTAGCCGCGACGTGCTCCAGCGGGTCTGGCCCTGGCGGTCCTCGACGGCGGCGACGGTGACGTCGCGTCCGGCGTCGAGGCTGAGGTCGCCGCGGCTCTGCAGCACCCCGCCGAGGTTGGCGATGTCGCGTCCGGCCTGGACGTTCAGGCTGTTCGCCGCCTCCACCCGCGCGGCGCTGTCGGCGAAGCTGCGTTCCCAGGTGCGGCCGTCGAGCGCGCTGTCGTAGCGGGTCACGCTGCGTTCGTTGATCACGTCGCCGGTCAGCGCGGTGAGGCTCACGTCGCGCCCGGCGATGACCCCGCCCTGGCGGTTGCGGATCGAGTCGCCGGCGAGCAGGTCGAGGCGCTTGCCGGCCTCGATCAGGCCGCTGTTGTCGAGGTTGTCGGCTGTCGCCGAGAGGTCGTTCCGCGCGCGCAGGGTGCCGACGTTATGCAGGTCGCCGCCGCTCACCAGCTTCACGTCGCGGCCCTGGATCAGCGCACCGTTGGGTGCCAGCCGACCCTCCGCCTGGGCCAGGTAGACCACCGGCGCGAGGACCTTCTCGCCGTTCACCTCGACCTCTTCCA
>NZ_SCND01000624.1:0-1650 GCF_005503585.1 Pseudomonas sp. 2VD | reverse complement strand
GTAGCGGGGCTGATGTTGATGGCATGCAGTCCCTTCGGTCCCTGGATGATCTCGAAATTGACCGGCTGGCCCGCCTTGAGTGTCTTGTAACCGTCCATCTGAATGGCCGAGTAATGGGCGAACAGGTCCTCATCTCGGCCCTCGGCCAGGATGAACCCGTAGCCCTTGGCGTTGTTGAACCACTTGACCTTACCGCTGAGCATGCTCATATCCCTCTGCAAAGGACTCCAACGCTGGAGTATCATCCACTACGATCCCGCGTCCGACCTGGGTCGAGACGGGTGCGGAACCCCTGATACCCTGTAGGGGTATTCCATTGTTTGTAACACCCTTTTGCAGTTAGTCAAGGCGCTGAACCATACGCCTGAGAAACGGATCAACATCATGTCGGTCCATAACTTTCCAGAAAGGCAAAGCTTTTTTTCCTCATGCATGCACCTAGCCAGATTCGACTAACATTCAATCAGGACCATCCCGAGCCTCATGAACACGAGGACGAAGGGGCGGGGCTCGCGGTACAGGAGTCGAAGCCTGTATTACAGCCGCCACCGTTGTATAAGGTGGTACTGTTCAACGACGATTACACGCCGATGGACTTTGTTGTTGAAGTGCTGGAAGTGTTCTTCAACATGGACCGGGAAAAAGCCACCAAGATCATGTTGACGGTACATACTCAGGGTAAGGCGGTCTGCGGCTTGTTTACCCGGGACGTGGCCGAAACCAAGGCGATGCAGGTCAATCAGTATGCACGGGAGAGCCAGCATCCATTGCTCTGCGAGATAGAGAAAGACAGTTGATCGGATGTTTGGGAGCGAGGTGAAGCCATGTTGAATCGAGAGCTCGAAGTCACCCTCAATCTCGCCTTCAAGGAGGCGAGGGCCAAACGCCATGAATTCATGACGGTTGAGCACCTGCTGCTGGCCTTGCTGGACAATGAGGCGGCGGCAACGGTATTGCGTGCGTGCGGTGCCAACCTGGACAAGCTGCGGCGCGACCTGCAGGAATTCATCGATTCCACCACGCCGCTGATCCCGCAGCACGACGACGAGCGCGAAACCCAGCCGACGCTGGGCTTCCAGCGCGTCCTGCAGCGTGCGGTGTTCCACGTGCAGAGTTCCGGCAAGCGCGAAGTGACCGGGGCCAATGTCCTGGTGGCGATCTTCAGCGAACAGGAAAGCCAGGCGGTGTTCCTGCTCAAGCAGCAGAGCATCGCGCGTATCGATGTGGTGAACTACATCGCCCATGGTATCTCCAAGGTGCCCGGGCATGCCGAACATCCGCAGGATGGGGAGCAGGATATGCAGGATGAGGAAGGTGGCGAGTCGGCCACGTCCAACCATCCGCTGGACGCCTATGCCAGCAACCTCAACGAACTGGCTCGCCAGGGGCGGATCGACCCGCTGGTGGGGCGTGAGCATGAAGTCGAGCGGGTGGCGCAGATCCTTGCCCGTCGGCGCAAGAACAACCCGCTGCTGGTAGGCGAGGCGGGGGTCGGCAAGACGGCCATCGCCGAAGGCCTGGCCAAGCGCATCGTCGATGGCCAGGTGCCGGACCTGCTGGCCGACAGCGTGGTCTACTCCCTCGACCTGGGTGCCTTGCTCGCGGGTACCAAGTACCGCGGCGACTTCGAGAAGCGCTTCAAGGCCTTGC
>NZ_SCND01000623.1:0-1663 GCF_005503585.1 Pseudomonas sp. 2VD | reverse complement strand
GCGTAACCCTCTTGCACCGCACCACCCGCCGTCTTTCGCTGACCGCCGCCGGCGCCGCGCTGCTGCCCGAGGCGCAGGCGTTGCTGGTGCAGGCCGAGCGCGCGCGGCAGGCGGTGGCGCGCTTGCAGGAGCGAGCGGAAGGACGGGTGCGGGTGACCCTCCCGGTCTCGCTGGGCGAGACCCTGTTCGACGCGCTGCTGGAGGACTTCCAGGAACGCCATCCGCTGCTGCGCGTCGAGCTGGACCTGTACAACGGCCTGCGCGACCTGGTTGGCGAGGGCTTCGACCTGGCGATCCGCTCTGGGGTCGAGCAGGACGCCCGGCTGGTGGCGCGGCCGCTGTTCGTCCTGCAGGAAATCACCTGCGCCAGTCCCGCCTACCTGGCGCGACATGGCGAGCCGCAACGCCCGGCCGAGCTGGCCGAGCGCGAGTGCCTGCTGAACTCGCACTACAGCGGCCACGAGGAGTGGCTCTATCACCGCCACCATCGGCTGGAGCGGGTACGGGTTGCCGGCTTTCTCGCCAGCAACCACTACAGCCTGTTGAAGAAAGCCGCGCTGGCCGGCACCGGCATCGCCCGGCTGCCGTCATACATGGTCCACGACGAACTGGGCGACGGCCGCCTGGCCTGGTTGCTGCGCGACTACCAGACGCGCAGCACGCCGATGTTCCTCGTCCATCCGTTCCAGGGCGGCCTGCCGCGGCGCACCCAGGTGCTCGCCGATTACCTGCTCGACTGGTTCGAGCGCAGCCGGCGACAATTGATCGGCCTGGAGGGTTGAACATTTCGCCGCGACGCGGCTCTATTGCACTCCGGGCCGCTTCCGTGCGGCCTGAAGCTCATCGCGGGCACGCCGTTGCACAAGGAACGTGACGGAACGTGGCAGAATCCCGCACCGGACCGCTCGCGCGCGAGCGGACGCCATTCATCGAACGCTTGGATAGGGACATGCAAAGCAGCTTTCCGCAATCGAACACTCCCCAGATCCGTCGCGCTGGAGTCGACCTCAACGGCGTGATGTCGGTGCTCAGCAAGCACCTCTATTCCACGCCCACCGTGGCGTTGCGCGAGCTGGTGCAGAACGCCCACGACTCGATCCTCCGTCGCCGCCTGGAGCAGCCCGACTGGCAAGGGCCGTCGCGAATCGAGGTGATCGGCGACAGCGCCAGCAACACCGTGCGCATCGTCGACACCGGCGCCGGCCTCACCGAACACGAAATCCACGCCTACCTGGCCACCGTCGGCGTCGGCTACACCCGCGGACTGCGCCAGTCCGGCCACGAGGACAGCGGGCTGATCGGCATGTTCGGCCTGGGCTTCCTCTCCGCTTTCGTCCTGGCCCGCCGGGTCAGCGTGCGGACCACGTCTTACCAGCACCCGGAGCTGGGCTTCTGCTACGTCTCCAGCAACGCCGAGCAATACAGCGTGACGCCGATGCCGGCGCGCCCGGTAGGCACCGAGATCACCCTCGAACTGCAGGACGAATACAGTGCGCTGACCCAGGCCGCGCGCCTGCGCGAGATCCTTGAACGCTACTGCGTGCTGTTGCGCGAGCCGATCCACGTCGGCGGCGACGCCCAGCCGATCAACCCGGAGCCGCCGCCGTGGCGGCTGGCCGCCGACGCCGCGCTGCACCCGCTGCAACCTGCCCCTTATACACAT
>NZ_SCND01000622.1:0-1668 GCF_005503585.1 Pseudomonas sp. 2VD | reverse complement strand
CTACCAGCGCTACGAGGCCGAGGGCAACGTCAGGCATGCCGTTCTTCCCGACGGCAGCGAGGTCGAACTGGACCTCAATACGCAGCTGAGCTTCGCCAATTTCAAGGACATCCGCCGGGTTTCCCTGGACAGGGGCGAGGCCTACTTCCATGTCACCCACGACAGCGCGCACCCCTTCGTGGTCAAGGCCGGCAACGGCTCGATCACCGTCACCGGCACCCGCTTCAACGTCTGGAAGTACCAGGACAACGTGGTAGTCACCGTCACCGAGGGCTCGGTGAAGGTCCGCAGCGAAGGCTCGGGCAACGACAGCAGCCTGACTCCCGGCATGCAGGCCAGCTACTATCCGGGCCTGCTGCAACCGTTGGTCGAAGCCGTGGATACCCGCCAGACGCTAGCCTGGCGCGAGGGCCGCCTGGTACTCGACGACCTGCCCCTGTCCAAGGCCCTGCCGCTGATCAACCGCTACCTCGACGCTCCGCTGGTCCTGGGCGACAGGAGCGCTGCGAAACTGCGCATTGGCGGGATCTACAGCACCCGCGACATCCGCAGCCTGGTCGACGCCCTGCCGAAAGTCCTGCCCGTGGACCTGGAACATCGCGAGGACGGCAGCATCCGCATCAGCAGCCGTTACGCCCAGCTCTGAACCCAGGTTAAATTTAGCCGCCCTGGCCTCGTATATCTGGCAGTGCCCAGCCTGCCGATCCAGCGGCGGCGGTCTCTCCACGCACCGGCCGGATTCCCGAATGAGACGAACCCGTAGTACTCGTCGCGCACTGCTCGTCGCAGTCTGCCTCAGCCCCCTGATCGCCCTCGCCGCCTGGCAGGCCTATCCGTTCCGCAGCAACAGCTTCGATACCGTGAGCGTCAGCCGCGGCAGCATCGAGAGCAGCGTCTCGGCGCTCGGCACCCTGCAACCGCGGCGCTACGTCGACGTCGGCGCCCAGGCCTCCGGGCAGATCCGCAAGTTGCACGTCGAGGCCGGGGATGATGTGACGGAAGGCCAGTTGCTGGTCGAGATCGACCCCTCCACCCAGCAGGCCAAGGTCGATGCCGGCCGCTATTCGATCGAGATGCTCAAGGCCCAACTGGCCGAGCAACGTGCCCAGTACACCCTCGCCCGCCAGCAGTACCAGCGCCAGCAGCGGCTGGCTGCCGGCGGCGCGACGCGTACCGAGGACGTGCAGAGCGCCCAGGCGCAGATGCTCGCCACCCAGGCGCGGATCGAGATGTACCAGGCGCAGATCCGCCAGGCCCAGGCCTCGTTGCGCAGCGACGAAGCCGAACTCGGCTATACCCGCATCTACGCACCGATGTCCGGCACGGTGGTGGCGGTCGATGCGCGCGAAGGCCAGACCCTCAATGCCCAGCAGCAGACCCCGTTGATCCTGCGGATCGCCAAATTGTCGCCGATGACCGTCTGGGCCCAGGTTTCAGAAGCCGACATCGGCCGGGTCAAGCCCGGCATGCCGGCCTACTTCACGACCCTCAGCGGCGAAGGCCGACGCTGGACCGGCAAGGTCCGGCAGATCCTCCCGGTGCCGCCCAAGCCGCTGGACCGCAACCGCGGCGCTACGTCGACGTCGGCGCCCAGGCCTCCGGGCAGATCCGCAAGTTGCACGTCGAGGCCGGGGATGATGTGACGGAAGGCCAGTTGCTGGTCGAGAT
>NZ_SCND01000621.1:0-1670 GCF_005503585.1 Pseudomonas sp. 2VD | reverse complement strand
GTTCCAGGCTGCGCCGTGCGGCGATCATCCGTGACAACCTCGAGACCGCACGGCGCAGCCTGGAACTCACCCGCACGCGCCTGGCCAACGGCGTCGCCACCGACCTCGAGGTAGCCCAGGCGCTGGCCCAGGTGGCCAGCATGGAGGCACGCCTGCCCGAGGTGGAAAAGAACCAGGCGCACCTGGTCAATGCCCTTGGCTACCTGGTCGGAGCCAGCCCCGGCAGCCTGCTCGCCGAACTCGGCCCGGCGCGGGAGATTCCGCGTCCGCCGGGCAGCGTGCCGGTCGGCGTGCCGTCCGAACTGGCCCAGCGCCGCCCCGACATCCGTCGTGCCGAAGCGCGCCTGCACGCCGCTACCGCCAGCATCGGCGTGGCCAAGGCGGACTTCTATCCGCGCATCACGCTCAACGGCAACTTCGGTTTCGAATCCCTGCAACTGTCCAGCCTGGGCGACTGGGACCATCGCCAGTTCGCCATCGGCCCGGCGTTCAGCCTGCCGATCTTCGAAGGCGGACGCCTGCGCGGACGCCTGGAGCTACGCGAGGCACAGCAGCAGGAAGCCGCCATCGACTACCAGCGCACCGTGCTGCGTGCCTGGCAGGAAGTCGACGACGCGATGCACGACTACGCCGCCAACCAGCGCCGCCAGGAGCGCCTCGGCGAAGCCGTGGCGCAGAACCGCCGCGCCCTGCAGAGCGCCCGCGAGCAATACCGCGCCGGCGCGGTGGACTTCCTCAGCGTGCTCGACAGCCAGCGGCAACTGCTGGACAACCAGGAACAGCAGGTCGCCAGCGACGAAGCGGTGTCTCTGACCCTGGTCAACCTCTACAAGGCGCTGGGCGGCGGCTGGAGCCCAACGTCCGACCCGGCGTCGGGCTGAGACGACGCCGGGCGCGGACCGGCGAAGGAGTTGGAAATGGACCTGCTGCACGGTATCCGGACCTTCGTCCGCGTGGTGGAGCACGGCAGCTTCACCCAGGCCGCCCAGGCGCTGGGCACCTCTCCGGCGACCGTTTCGCGCCAGGTCGCCGGGCTCGAACAGGCGCTCTCGGCGCGCCTGCTGCAACGCAATACGCGCAGCGTCGTGGTGACGGAAAGCGGTCTGCGCTACTACGAGCATTGCAAGCAGATCCTGCGTACGGTCGCCGCCGCCGCGGCGGACGTCGAAGACAGCCAGTCCCACGCCAGTGGTCGCCTGCGCCTCCACGCGGTGACCGAACTGGGCCTCGAGCACCTGATGCCGCTACTGGTGGACTACCTGGACGGCCATCCGGACGTCTCCGTCGACCTCACGCTGGCCCAGGGCACCCCGGCCCTGCTCGAGGAAGGCCTGGACGTGCTGATCACCCTCGGCCGAACCTTGCCGGACTCGACCCTGGTCGCCCGCGATCTCGGCCAGGTGTTCAGCGTGGTCTGTGCCGCGCCGGAATACCTGGCACGGCATGGCGTGCCGCGCACGCCGGAGGACCTGCTGCGGCATCGCTGCCTGAACGTGGCCGCGCCGTCCTGCCCGCAGGGCTGGGCCTTCGCCGGCGAACGCGGCGAAACGCTGCTCGATCTCGATGAGGCGCTCAAGGTCAACCTCCCCGAGGCCGCCTGCGCCGCCGCCGCGGCCGGGCTCGGCGTCTGCCTGCTGCCCGGCTTCGTCGCCGCCCGCGCGCTGCAGGAA
>NZ_SCND01000620.1:0-1697 GCF_005503585.1 Pseudomonas sp. 2VD | reverse complement strand
ATATCTAGGTATATCCACGATCATCTTGTGTCGGGTGTAGCTTGAGGCATGTCTCAAGTAATCATCTTTATCCAGCCGTCCATATTTATCTCGCCTTATAGCGGCGTGCGGTTTGGGATCTTTCTCCCATTCCACGACAGCTTTCAAATTTGGATTCCACTTCTTTGGAATCACTCCGCAACAAACCTGGCTACCATCCCCCTGATAAGGGTCTAAACGCGGTCCACCCGCCCCATTCACCGAAAACCAATTGATCGCCGCGGACGTATGGTTGTAACCCATCACCGGCGCCGCCAGCATGTCCGGCCCGCTCTGGCAGCCCGCGGCCAGCAGGGGCCCCGGAAGCAGGGCGGGAAGGCCGATGCCACGCGCGTTCATGCGCGACTCGTTCCCGCCGGGGAAAAGCCGGGGCCGGGGGTCTGTTCGCGCAGCCACTGGGCGACGAAGGCATCGCGCTGGTCGAAGTCCTGCAAGCCCTGGCGGTCGGCGGCCAGGTGCGCCTGGACCAGATGCTGGAGCAGGCTTTCCTGGCCGCCCAGGCCATGCTCGCGGGGCAGCACGAAGTATTCGCGGCGGTAGGCTTCGGCCTCGCTCCAGGCGCGCAAGGCGGCGACTTGGTGCGCTTCCAGGCGGAGGGCCGCTTGCAGCGGCGGCGTCTCGTGGGCCTGGTAATGACCGGCCAGCTCCCTCGGCCGGCCGTCGCGGTCCAGCCAGTGCCAGCTGGAAACCGGGGCATGCAGGTAACGGCTCTGCCGGGGGTCGAGCATGTCGCTGACGGCCATGAACAGGCCCGGCTCGTAGAAACGCAGCACGCCGCTGGAACGGCCCTGGTTCCACTCGGCCTGGGTGCAGCTGCGCAGGTGCTCGCCCAGGCGCAGCAACGGCCAGGGGCTGAACAGGAGCATCAGGTGGCGGCGGCAGTCGATGCGCTCGAGCAGCTCGTCCAGCCAGGCCGCGTGGCCGTCTTCCAGGCGCAGCAGCAGCGGGCCCTCGCCGGCCAGGGCGGCCTCCGGGGTTTGCTCCAGCAATTTGAACAGCGCCGGAGGATCGCTTTGCCGCGCGTGCTCGGCGAGCAAGGGATAGTCGTCCAGCCCGGTGGCATCGACCAATACATCGATGTGGGTCTGCAAGCCGCGATCGCGGGAGCGCTGCCACAGCTCGCGGGCCCAATGGCGGGGATTCGGCGTCATCGCGGTTCCTCAGCGCTCGGCGAGCGCCTGGCCTCTTTTCTTCGCCTGTAGCAGGCACTCTTCGCAAACCGGTTGTCGCGGCGGCAGGTTGGCCGCGACCGCCTCGGGTGGCGCGCCGGGGCTGTCCTGGTCGGCCATGCCCGGCACCCGCGGCATCTTGATCGCGATCCCCGAGCCGCTTCCCGGCGCGCCGCCTGCATTGATCCGTGCCAGCGGGCCGCTGATGGCGATGCCGCTTGCGTCGAGCCGGATGAAGCTGCCGCCGGCCTTCACCGTCAGTTCGCTGTCGGCCTCGATCACCATCTTCTGCCCGGCCTTCAGGTGGATCTCGCGCCCGGCCTTGGCCAGGTAGGCACGACCGAGCTTCACGTGCTGGCTGTCGCCGACCGTCAGGTGGTCATCGGCCTTCAGCTCGACCTTGCGCTCTCCGTGCACGGTGTGATGCTCCTCGGCCTTGAACTCGCTGTAGCTGTTCGCCTCCACGGTGTCGTGGCGTTCGTGGCCGAC
>NZ_SCND01000619.1:0-1700 GCF_005503585.1 Pseudomonas sp. 2VD | reverse complement strand
GCCCGTGCCTCGGCCGCGACTACGCCTGGCGCGAACCGCAGTCGCTGCCGCGGGTGGCGCTGTTCCATCCACGGCATGCAGAGGCGACCCTGGAACACTGGCGTGCCGACTGGCAGGCCGGGTGTCCGGTGGTCGCGTTGCTGTTCTATCGCACCCACCTGCAGGCAGCCAACACCGCCTTCATCGCACGCTTTTGCGAACGCCTCGCGGCGCAGGGGCTCAACCCGTTGCCGATCGCGCTGGCCAGCCTCAAGGAAAGCGCCTGCCTGGCGCAGGTGGAAGACTGGCTGGAGCGCAGCGACGCCGCGCTGATCGTCAATACCACCGGTTTCGCCCAGTCCAATCCGGAGGCGCCCGAGTTGCGTCCGTTCCGTCGCGACGTGCCGGTGTTGCAGGCGATCTGCTCGCTGGACAACCGCCCGCTCTGGCTGGACAACCCGCAAGGCCTGGGGCCGCGCGACCTGGCCATGCACGTGGCGCTGCCGGAGCTGGACGGACGTATCGTCACCCGGCCGATCAGTTTCAAGGGCCTGGCCTGGCGCAGCGAACGCAGCGAGAGCGACGTGGTCTGCTACCTCGCCGACGACGAGCGCATGGATTTCGTCGCCGAACTGGCGCGGCGCTGGGCCGAGCTGGCGCGCAAGCCAAACGCGGAAAAACGGGTGGCGCTGGTGCTGGCCAACTACCCGACCCGCGATGGCCGGATCGGCAACGGCGTCGGCCTGGACACCCCGGCGGCGGCGCTGAACATCCTTCGTGCCCTGCGCCAGCAGGGCTACCCGGTCGACGGACTGCCCGCCAGCGGAACCG
Organism: Pseudomonas sp. 2VD; assembly: GCF_005503585.1. Classification (NCBI taxonomy): domain Bacteria; kingdom Pseudomonadati; phylum Pseudomonadota; class Gammaproteobacteria; order Pseudomonadales; family Pseudomonadaceae; genus Pseudomonas; species Pseudomonas sp. 2VD. Next base: position 890 of record NZ_SCND01000619.1, on the reverse strand, counting down.
AGCTGATCCGCCAGTTGCTCGGCGGCGTCAGCAACGACCTGGAGCATCTCGACCTACGGCCCTGCGCCCAGAGCCTGGCGCTGGACGACTACCTGGCCTGCTTCGCACGCCTGCCGGAGCGCAATCGCCAGGCGGTGCTGGCGCGCTGGGGCGAACCGCAACAGGACCCGATGTTCCGCGACGGGCGGATGATGGTCGCCGGCCTGCGCTATGGCCTGACCTTCGTCGGCATCCAGCCGGCGCGCGGCTATCAGCTCGATCCGGCAGCGATCTACCACGATCCCGACCTGGTGCCGCCGCACGGCTACCTGGCGTTCTACTTCTGGCTGCGCCACGCCTACCGCGCCGATGCCCTGCTGCACGTCGGCAAGCACGGTAACCTGGAATGGCTGCCGGGCAAGGGAGTCGGCCTGTCCGCCGAATGCTGGCCGGACGCGTTGCTCGGTCCGCTGCCGAACATCTATCCGTTCATCGTCAACGATCCGGGGGAGGGCGCCCAGGCCAAGCGCCGCACCCAGGCGGTGATCATCGACCACCTGATGCCGCCGCTGACCCGCGCCGAGAGCTACGGCCCGCTGCGCGACCTGGAGCGCCTGGCCGACGAGTTCTACGATGCCTCGCTGCTCGACCCGCGCCGCGCCGAACAGTTGCGCGGCGAGATTCTCGTCCTCCTGCGCGACAACCGTCTCGACCGCGAGATCGGCTTGCAGCTCAGCGACGATCCGGACAGCTGGCTGCCGCAGCTGGACGCCTATCTCTGCGACCTGAAGGAGTCGCAGATCCGCGACGGCCTGCATGTGTTCGGCGAATCGCCGAGCGGGCGATTGCGCCTGGATACCCTGCTGGCGCTGCTGCGGGTTCCGCGCGGCGATGGCAAGGGCGCCAACGCC
>NZ_SCND01000618.1:0-1725 GCF_005503585.1 Pseudomonas sp. 2VD | reverse complement strand
TAGCGGAAGTGGTCGGCGGCCAGGGGGATGTCGGCGTTGAGGGTCTCGCGCACGGCCTTGCCGTTGTCCCAGGTCTCGGTGACGGCGAGCAGTTCCAGGTTCTGCTCGATGCGGTCGGCGATCTTCAGCAGGATGTTCGAACGCTCCTGCACCGAGGTGCGGCCCCAGGCGTCGGCGGCGGCGTGGGCGGCGTCGAGGGCCTTGTCGATGTCCTCGGCGGTGGAACGGGGGAACTCGGCGATCGGCTGGCCGTTCACCGGCGAGGTGTTGGTGAAGTACTGGCCCTTGACCGGAGGCACGAACTCGCCGCCGATGTAGTTGCCGTAGCGGGCCTTGAAGGAAACGATGGCGCCTTCGCTACCGGGATGAGCGTAACGCATGATGGTATCTCCTGGCTCTTGTGCTTATTAGGGGAGGACGCGCTGTCGCGCTTGTCGTAAGCCTGGAGCAAGGGCCGGGCCAGAGTGGCGAAAGGCCCGAAGTAGAGCGTCCTGGAGGTTTCGCAGGGGGGCTTGCGAACGCTCCCTGTCACGCGGGCGGGACGCTCGTGAGTGACACTCTGTACCGTTTTCGGCGCAGCGCATGACTCATCGGTCAGTCCGTCGTTGCATTGCGCCCCGGCCTGTTGGATGCTGCACCGATAGCCGTCCGGAGACTCGCGGACCGATCCACCGCGCCCAGGCAAGAGACGGCCCGTCCCTCGCGGAGAACCATAACAATGCCTGCCAGTTCCATGAGCCGCCACGCGCGGCAAGTGCTGACCGTCGCCCAGGGCAAGATCCCGCCGGGCGGCCCTGCGACCGATCCGTCCATCGCCCGCTCCTGGCTGCGCTGCCTGGAACAGCACCATCTCGATCCCGGCCAGCCGATGGCGCCGATGGTGCTGGAGCACGCGCGCATGCTCGAACGCCGCGAGCGCCTGCAACAGGTGCTGGAGATCGCCGATGGCGAGATGCACAGCCTCTACCAGCAGCTTTCCGGCAACGACCACGCGGTACTACTCACCGATGCCCGCGGGGTGATCCTCAATTGCGTCAACGCCGACGCCCAGCGCCAGACCTTCGAACACGCCGGCCTCTGGCTCGGCGCCGACTGGAGCGAGCCCTGCGAAGGCACCAACGGCATCGGCACCTGCGTGGTCGAGCGGCAGGCCCTGACCATCCAGCAGGAAGAGCACTTCCGTAGCCGCCACACCGGCCTGACCTGCTCGGCGAGCCCGGTGTTCGATCCGCAGGGCGAGCTGATGGCGGTGCTCGACGTGTCTTCGGCGCGCCAGGAAGTCTCGCGGCAGAGCCAGTTCCACACCATGGCGCTGGTCAACCTGTCGGCGAAGATCATCGAGGGCTGCTATTTCCTCCGTCGCTTCGAGGGCTCCTGGCTGCTGCGCTTCCATGTCCAGGGCGACTATGTCGGCCTGTTCAGCGAAGGGCTGCTGGCCTTCGAGGAAGACGGGCGGATCCGCGCGGTGAACCAGAGCGCGCTGAACCTGCTCGGTTGTCCGCGCCAGCGCCTGCTCGGCCAGCCGGTGGAGACCTTCTTCGATTGCCGTCTCGACGACCTGCTCGGTCGCGCCTCGCCGCAACCCAGCGCCAGCTGGCCGCTGCGCACCCGCGAGGGACGGACCCTGTACGCCATGCTGCGCGGCGCGCCGCGGGCGATACCCCAGGGCCTGGCGGTGCCCCCGGCAGCGAAGCCGGCGCCTGCCGCGCCCGGCCTGTGCCTGGG
>NZ_SCND01000061.1:0-22302 GCF_005503585.1 Pseudomonas sp. 2VD | reverse complement strand
GCGCATGGGCGCTGCCGGCTAGCCGGGATCGCCGCCCAGAAGCCGGGCGGGGGCGCGCAACACCGGTTCCCGCTCGACCGCTGCGGGCCGCTGCAAGTCCTCGGCGTCGGCGCGCTCGGCGGTCGACAGGTCGCTGGCGTGGAACCCGGTGATCCGCAACAGGGCCAGGGTACAGGCCAGCGAGACCAGCGCGTAGCAGGCCGAGGCCAGGGCCACGCCGACGATGCTGCCGGTACTGTTGAGAATCCACTGGGCCAGTACCGGCGTACCGCCGCCGACCAGCAGCGAGCAGAGCTGGTAGGCCAGCGACAGGCCGGTGTAGCGCACCCGCGCCGGGAAGGCTCGGGCGAGGATACCGCCCACCGCGCCGTAGAACATCGCGTGCGGCACCGTGGCCAGGCACATGCCGGCCGCGGCGATCCAGTAGACCTTGGTTTCCACGGCGAAGAACATCGCCGGCATCAGGATGAACTCCGGCAGCACCATCAGGCATGCCGCCTTGCGCATGTCGATGCGCGAAGTGAGCAGCGCCCCCAGCGGCTGGCTGAGGAACTGCACCACCAGCGCGACCACGATGATGCTGAGGAAGGTGCCCTGGCTGTAGCCGAGGGTCTTGGTCGCCCAGGAGAGGGCGAAGGTGCTCTTGAAGTAGGTGACGTGGATGATCGGCAGCACGCCGGCGCCGAGCAGGACGATCTTCCAGTGCTTGCCCAGCACCTCGGCGAGCGGCAGCTTCACCGTGCGCTTCTGCGCCAGCACACGCTTCATGTCTTCCGACTCCTCCAGCTTCAGGCGGATCACCATGCCGACGATGACCAGCACCGCAGAGAGCAGGAACGGCGCGCGCCAGCCCCAGAGAATGAAGTCCGAGGCGGGCAGGGCGCTGAGGGCGAAGAACGCCAGGGTCGCCAGCAGGTTGCCGGTGGGCGAGCCCTGCTGGGCGAAGGCGGCGTACAGGATGCCCTTGCCCTTGGGCGCGCTTTCGCTGGCGATCAGGATCGCGCCGCCCCACTCGCCGCCGACCGCGATGCCCTGGACGATACGCAGCGCCACCAGGGAGATCGGCGCCCAGATGCCGATCTGCGTATAGACCGGCAACAGGCCGATGCAGGTCGTGGCGATGCCCATCATGATCAGGGTGATCACCAGGGTGGTCTTGCGGCCGATGCGGTCGCCGAGATGGCCGAAGATGATCCCGCCCAGCGGGCGAGCGATGAAGCCCGACCAGAGGGTGACGAAGGACAGCAGGGTGGCCAGGCCCGGATCCATGTCGGCGGGGAAGAATACCTTGCCGAACACCAGGGCGGCGGCCAGGCCGTAGATGTAGAAGTCGTACCACTCGATGGTGGTGCCGATGAAGGAGGCGATACCGGCCCTGCGGGCCTTCTTGTGCAGGTCGGCGTCTTCGGGAGAGGGCGTGCGCGGCATGGGTCGAGTCCTGTTTATTGTTGTTCTCGCCGACACGCCGCTCCCTACCGCCCTTCGCTGAAAGGCGGGGCGGAAACGCTGGTTTCCGTGGATGGAGAGCGTGCGTCGGTGTTGACCCGGGTGCCTCGGAGTCTAGGTGGCACCCCCGCAAATCAATAGTCTTTTAATCTTATGGCTCGATAAGGGATTCCATATCGACGTTTTCCGTCAGCCCTCGCTCAGGCGTCGTCCAGGCCGCTCTTCAGCGTCGCCAGGAACGCCTGCGCCGCCCGGGAAGGTTCGCTGGCCGGAAGGATCGCGTGGATCTCCGAACGCGCGCCGGCCGGCTCGATCTCCAGGTAGCGCACCTCGTTCCGCCAGGCCAGGCAGAGGGTCTCCGGGATCAGCGCGACGCCCATGCCGAGACCGACCATGGCGGCGACGGTCTGCCACAGGCGCGCCTCGTGGCGGATGCGCGGGCTGAAGCCGGCGTCCACGCAGCGGGCGATGATCAGGTCGTGGTAGTGCGGGGAGACATTGCGCGGGAAGAGGATGAAGTCTTCGTCGCGCAGTTCGGCGAGGTCCAGACGCGCCTGGCCTGCCAGGCGGTGCCCGGCGGGCAGGCAGCAGAGGAACGGGTCGCTGATCAAGGGTTCGGAGACGATTTCCGCCGGCAGCCTGCCCCAGTGCACGAAGCCCAGGTCGATCTGCCCGCGCTGCAACGCCTGGGCCTGCTCCGCGCTGTTCATTTCGCCGAGCACCACCTCCATGTTCGGGTGCTCTCGTTCGAAGCGGGACATGGCCCTGGGCAGGCCGCGGTAGAGCATGGAGTTGACGAAGCCGACGCGCAGCTGGCCGACGTCGCCCTCGGCGGATAGCTGGGTCAGGCGTTTCACCTTCTCTGCCTGCAGCAGCAGGTTGCGCGCTTCCACCAGCAGGACCTGGCCGGCGCCGGTGAGCTTCACCGACTTGTTGTTGCGCAGCAGCAATTGGGTTCCGAGCTGTTCCTCCAGCTTCTTGATGTCGAAGCTCAGCGCCGGCTGGGAGATGAACAGGCGAGCCGCGGCGCGACCGAAATGCAGTTCCTCGGCGACCGCGATGAAGTAGCGAAGCTGTCTGAGATCCATGGCAGGCACCTGGTTCTACGATCTGTTTTTCTTATCGTCGATGATTTTTTTTGTATTGGATGCTTATCGAACCACTCGCCTAGTCTCGGCGCAAGACAAGCAGGAGCCGCGCCATGACCGCCATGCCCGAAGTACTTCGCGAAGATACGCTGAACATCCCCGACAGCCGTGGGCTGAATCTCTACACCTGCGATCCGGCCCTGGAGCGGCTGCTGGAGGTATACCTGCCGCCGGCGTTGCTCGCCGAATGGCGGCCGCTCCTCGAACGGCTCGGCGCTCGTGCCGGCGGCGAGCTGGACGTGCTGGCGCTGGCGGCGGACAAGAACCCGCCGGTGCTGGCGCCGCGCACCCGCCGCGGCGAGGATTTGCAGAGCATTCGCAAGCATCCGGACTACGTCGCCCTCGAACGGGTGGCCTATGCCGAACTCGGCCTGGCTTCCATGAGCCATCGCCCGGACGGCCCGCCGCCGCTGGTGAAGTATGCGCTCACCCACCTGTTCGTACAGGCCGAGTTCGGCCTTTGCTGCCCGGTCAGCATGACCGACTCGCTGACCCGCACCCTGCGCAGGTTCGGCGCGCCGGAACTGGTTGAGCGCTATCTGCCGTCCCTCGCCTCGCGGGATTTCGACGAGCTGTTCCAGGGCGCCATGTTCATGACCGAGCAGGCCGCCGGCTCCGACGTGGCGCGGACCCGTACCGTGGCGCGGGAGCAGGGCGGCGAGTGGAAGCTCTACGGCGACAAGTGGTTCTGCTCCAACCCGGACGCCGACCTGGCGATGGTCCTGGCCCGGCCCGAAGGCGCGCCGGAAGGAATGAAGGGCGTGACCCTGTTCCTGTTGCCGAAGGTCCGCGAGGACGGCACGCGCAACGCCTATCGCATCGTCCGCCTGAAGGACAAGCTGGGCAGCCGCTCCATGGCCAGCGGCGAAGTCCGCCTGGAAGGCGCCAGCGCCTACCTGATCGGCGAGATCGGCCGCGGCTTCCAGCAGATGGCCGACATGGTCAACATGTCGCGCCTGTCCAACGGCGTGCGCGCCGCCGGGCTGATGCGCCGGGCGCTGAGCGAGGCGCTGTTCGTCGCCCGCCATCGGCACGCCTTTGGCAAGCACCTGATCGACATGCCGCTGATGCAGAAGCAGTTGCTGAAGATGATGCTGCCCACCGAACAGGCGCGTTCGATGTTCATGCAGATCGCCACGCTGCTGCCGCGCGCCGATGGCGGCGAGGTCGAGGCGCAGAAATGCGTGCGGATCCTCACTCCGCTGATCAAGTTCCGCGCCTGCCGCGATGCGCGACGGGTCACCGGCGACGCCATGGAGGTGCGCGGCGGGGTCGGCTACATCGAGGAGTGGAGCGACCCGCGCCTGGTGCGCGACGCCCACCTGGGGTCGATCTGGGAGGGTACCAGCAACATCGTGGCGCTGGACGTCGCCCGTGCGGTGAGCCGCGAACAGGCGCTCGAACCCTTGCAGCGCCACCTGCGCCGGCTGCTGGATGACAGCGACCTGCCAGGGGACGCCCGCGACCTCTTCGACGAACTGCTGGTGCGAGTGGTCGCGACCATGGCCGACGTCGCCGAGCGCCGCCAGGATGAGCAGGTGCGCCAGGCCGGCAGCGCCCTCTATCACCTGTGCACGGCGATCTTCATGGCCTGGGAGGCCAGCCGCCAGGCACCCGACCAGCGCCGCCTGGCCCTGGCCTTCCTGGTCGCCCGGCACAAGCTGCTGCCGCGCGACCCGCTGCGCCTGGAGGGCTGGACCGACCAGGCCGAACTGCTGGCCAGGGTGGTCGGCGAGGTGCCGCTGAGCCAGGCCGAAGCCATGCAATTGCTGCCGGCCTGACTGCCCGCATTCCCGCTCACAACAACCAGAGAGTCGCCATGACCAATCAGACGGGCGCCCTGCGTGGCCTGAAAATCATCGATCTCAGCCGGGTCCTCGGCGGACCCTACTGCTCCCAGGCGCTGGCCGACCACGGCGCCGAGGTGATCAAGCTGGAACCCCTCGGCGGCGACGAGACCCGTGGCTGGGGGCCACCCTTCGAGGGCGACACGGCGTCCTACTTCAAGGGCGTGAACCGCAACAAGAAGGGCATCGCCGTCGACCTGGCGACGGCGGAGGGCATCGAGCTGCTGCTGCGCTTGCTGGAGGACGCTGACGTACTGCTGGAGAACTTCAAGCCCGGCACCCTGGCGCGCTGGGGGATCGGCTACGAGGAGGTGCTTCGCCAGCGCTTCCCGCGGCTGGTCCACTGCGCGGTATCGGGCTTCGGCGCCGACGGCCCGCTCGGCGGCCTGCCCGGCTACGACGCGGCGATCCAGGCGATGGCCGGACTGATGAGCGTGAACGGCGAGGCCGGCGGCGACGCGTTGCGCATCGGCCTGCCGATCGTCGACATGGTCACCGGGCTGAACGCCATGGCCGGCATCCTCCTCGCCTTCCACGAGCGCCAGGTCAGCGGGCGCGGGCAGTCGGTGGACATCGCCCTGTACGACTGCGGTATTTCCCTGCTGCACCCGCACCTGCCGAACTACTTCGCTTCCGGACGTACGCCCCGGCGTAGCGGCAACGCCCATCCGAACATCGCGCCCTACGACAGCTACCGCACCGGTACCGAGCCGATCTTCCTCGCCGTCGGCAACGACCGCCAGTTCGCCCGCCTGTGCGAGTACCTGGGAGCCGATGAACTGCCGGGGGACCCGCGCTTCGCCGACAACGGCAAGCGCTCGGTCAACCGCGAGGCGCTGAAGCGCGCCCTGGAGGACTACCTGGCGGCCCACGACGGTCGCGAGCTGGCCGAGCGGCTGATCCGTCTCGGCGTGCCCTGCGGAGCGATCGCCACGGTGGATCGGGTGGTGGAACACCCGCACACCCGCCATCGCGGGATGGTCGTCGAACTCGAGGGCTATCGCGGCATCGCCTCTCCGGTGAAGCTTTCGCGCACCCCGGCCAGCTACCGCGCCGCGCCGCCGGTGCTGGGCGGAGACACTCGGGAAGTCCTGGCGGAACTGGGATTGAGCGCCGAGGCGATCGACGCGCTGGTCCGGCGCGGCATCGTCCGCGCCTGAAACCCCGCACGGCACGGCCTGCGCCGTGCAACTCAATCCCCGGGCAATTGGAGATGGCCATGGATTCCTCCCCTGGGGCGGTGAGCCCCGAACTCGTGCTGCTGGAGCGGCCGGAGCAGGGCGTGGCCCTGTTGCGACTGAACCGCCCGGCAGTGCTCAACGCCCTGAACATGCGCCTGCGCGAGGCTCTGGCGGAGCACGTACGGCGCCTCGACGAGTGCGCCGATACCCGGGTCATCGTCCTCACCGGAAATGGCACGGCGTTCGCCGCCGGCGCCGATCTCAACGAACTGGCGGAGGCGTCCGCGCTGGAGATCCAGCAGCGCGGGGTGGAGCGCCACTGGCAGGCGCTCGCCACCTGCCGCAAGCCGCTGATCGCCGCCGTGGAGGGCTATGCCCTGGGCGGAGGCTGCGAGTTGGCGATGCACTGCGACCTGATCGTCGCCGGTGCCTCGGCGCGCTTCGCCCAGCCGGAAGTTCGTGTCGGCGTGATGCCCGGCGCCGGCGGCACCCAGCGCCTGGTGCGAGCGGTGGGCAAGTTCCAGGCGCTGCGCATGCTGTTTACCGGTTGCACGGTACGGGCGCCGGAGGCCCTGGCCATAGGGTTGGTCAGCGAGGTGGCGGCGGATGGCCAGGCATTGGATCGCGCCCTCGAACTGGCTCGCCAGATCGCCGGCCTGCCGCCGCTGGCGCTGGCGCAGATCAAGGAAGTGGTCCTGGCCGGCGCCGACCTGCCGCTGGACCAGGCCCTGGCGCTGGAGCGCAAGGCCTTCCAGTTGCTGTTCGACAGCCACGACCAGAAGGAGGGCATGCGGGCCTTCCTGGAAAAACGCACAGCGGAGTACCTGGGAAAATGAGCGAGCCACCGATCGTTCTCATCGGTATCGTCGGTACCGGTGCCATGGGCCAGGGCATCGCCCAGCTCGCTGCCTGTGCCGGGCTGTCGGTGCTGCTCTACGACAGCCGCCAGGGGGCGGCGCTGCAAGCGCGCGAGCAGATCGCCACGGTCCTTGCCCGGCAGGTGGAGCGGGGCCGGCTGGAGGCGGAGGCTGTCGAGCGCGCGATGGGCAATCTGCGGGTGGTCGAGGACTTGCGGGTCCTACGCGGCTGCCAGTTGGTGATCGAGGCGATCGTCGAGAACCTGGAGGCCAAGCAGGCGTTGTTCCGCCAATTGGAAGAGGTGGTCGGCGACGAAGCGATCCTCGCCAGCAATACCTCCTCGCTGTCGGTTACCGCGATCGCCTCGGCCTGTCGCGATCCCGGCCGGGTCGCCGGTCTGCACTTCTTCAATCCGGTGCCGCTGATGCGTCTGGTGGAGGTGATCGACGGTCTCGCCACCCGCACCGGCATCGCCGAGCGACTGTGCGCCCTGGTGGCGACCTTCGGCCACCAGTCGGTGCGTGCCACGGACAGCCCCGGCTTCATCGTCAACCATGCCGGACGGGCCTTCGGCACCGAGGCGCTGCGTATCCTCGGCGAGGGCGTGGCGCCGGTGGCGGCGATCGACGAAGTCCTGCGCGAGGGCGCCGGCTTCCGCATGGGCCCGTTCGAGCTGTTCGACCTGGTCGGGTTGGACGTCAGCCTGCCGGTGATGGAGTCGATCTACCGGCAGTACTACGAGGAGCCGCGTTATCGTCCGCATCCCTTGCTGCGCCAGATGCTCGCCGCCGGCCGCCTGGGGCGCAAGAGCGGCCAGGGCTTCTACCGCTACGACGGCGCTGGGCAGGTGCCCGCCGCCGCCCCGGCGGTTGCGCCAGGCGCGGCGTTGCCGCCGGTGTGGCTGGGCGTCGACGACGAACATGACCGCGCGCCATTGCTGACGTTGCTACAACGTCTGGGCGCCGAGGTGGAGAGCGGCGAGCGTCCTTCCGGGGCGGCGTTGTGCCTGCTTGCGCCGCTGGGCGCCGACGTCAGCGCCGCAGCGCGGCGGTTCGCCGTCGATCCGACGCGCAGCCTGGCCATCGACGTGCTGTCGGACCTGGAGCGACACCGCTGCCTGATGGCCTGCCCGGCGACCCGAGCGGAGCTGCAGCAGGCCGCTCGCACCCTGTTCGCACGGGACGGCGTGGGCGTCACGCTGATTCGCGACAGCGCCGGGTTCATCGTCCAGCGCACCCTCGCCTCGATCGTCAATCTCGCCTGCGACATCGCCCAGCAGGGTATCGCTTCGGTGGAGCACATCGACCTGGCGGTGCGCCTCGGTCTCGGCTATCCGCTGGGGCCGCTGGAGTGGGGCGACCGACTGGGGGCCGGGCGCGTGCTGCGCATCCTCGAACGCCTGCATGCGCTCAGCGGCGACCCGCGCTATCGCCCCAGTCCCTGGCTGCGCCGGCGCGCCCAACTGGGCCTTTCCCTGCGCCAGCCGGACAGCCCGTTGGCCTCCTGATCCCTTCGCGGAGAAACACACCATGCTCGATGCCTATATCTACGCCGGCCTGCGTACGCCTTTCGGCCGGCATGCCGGTGCACTCTCGACGGTGCGTCCGGACGACCTGGCCGGCCTGCTGCTGGCGCGTCTCGCGGAAACCTCCGGGTTCGCCGTCGACGACCTGGAGGATGTGATCCTCGGTTGCACCAACCAGGCCGGCGAAGACAGCCGCAACCTGGCGCGCAACGCGCTGCTCGCAGCCGGCCTGCCGGCGCGGCTGCCCGGGCAGACGGTCAACCGCTTGTGTGCCAGCGGACTGTCGGCGGTGATCGACGCGGCGCGCGCGATCAGTTGCGGCGAGGGCCGGCTGTACCTGGCCGGCGGCGCCGAAAGCATGTCCCGGGCGCCGTTCGTCATGGGTAAGGCGGAGAGCGCCTTCAGCCGCACGCTGGAGGTCTTCGACAGCACCATCGGCGCGCGCTTCGCCAACCCCAGGCTGGTCGAGCGCTATGGCAACGACAGCATGCCGGAGACCGGCGACAACGTGGCCCGCGCCTTCGGCATCGCCCGCGAAGACGCCGACCGTTTCGCCGCTTCTTCCCAGGCGCGCTACCAGGCTGCGCTGGAGGAGGGCTTTTTCCTCGGCGAGATCCTTCCGGTGGAGGTGCGTGCCGGACGCAAGGGCGAGACGCGGCTGGTGGAGCGCGACGAGCATCCGCGGCCGCAGGCCGACCTGGCGGCCCTGGCGCGCTTGCCGGCGTTGTTCGTCGGCGGGGTAGTGACCGCCGGCAATGCCTCGGGGATCAACGACGGGGCGGCGGTAGTGCTGCTGGGCGACCGCGCGATCGGCGAGCGCGAGGGCATCCGGCCGCTGGCGCGGATCCTCGCCAGCGCCAGCGTCGGCGTCGAGCCCCGGCTGATGGGCATCGGCCCGCAGCAGGCGATCCTCCGCGCGCTGCAACGCGCCGGCATCGACCTGGACGAGGTCGGCCTGATCGAGATCAACGAAGCCTTCGCGCCGCAAGTCCTGGCCTGCCTGAAGTTGCTCGGCCTGGACTACGAGGACCCGCGGGTCAATCCCCATGGCGGCGCCATCGCCCTCGGCCATCCGCTCGGCGCCTCCGGTGCGCGCCTGGTGCTCACCGCCGCCCGCGGGCTGCAACGCATCGAGCGGCGCTACGCGGTGGTCAGCCTGTGCGTCGGGCTCGGCCAGGGCGTGGCGATGGTGATCGAGCGCTGCCGATGAGACACCGTTCCCCCTAGAAAAAGAGGCGCCCAGGCGCCCGTCCGGAGTGCGTATGAACAACAACAAGAAATGCGCGTTTTTCCTGCTGCCGATCCTTGCCGGCGATAGCGTTCCCGCCCTGGCCGAGGGCTTCCTCGAAGACTCGCGGGCCAGCCTGGCCTTGCGCAACTTCTACATGAACCGCGACTTCCGCGATGGCGTGGGGCGTGCGAAAAGCGAGGAGTGGGCCCAGGGCTTTCTCTTCGACTACCGCTCGGGCTATACCGAGGGCACCCTCGGCGTGGGTCTCGACCTGCTGGGCAAGCTCGGCGTCCGGCTCGATTCCGGCGCGGGGCGTAGCGGCACCGGCCTGCTTCCGCTTCGCGACGATGGCAGCGCGGCGGGCGACTACGCGCGGCTGGACGCGACCGCCAAGCTGCGCCTGTCGCGCAGCGAGCTGAAGGTCGGCGGCCTGGTGCCGAAGCTACCGACCATCCAGCCCAACTACGGGCGGCTATTCCCCCAGGTGTTCCAGGGCGCGCTGCTGACTTCCGGCGAACTGAGCGGACTGAGCCTGAACCTGGGACGGCTGACCGAGGTCAGCCAGCGCAACGAGGCGGGCACCAGCGACCTGGCGCTGTTCAACCGCAACCGGCGTTTCGCCGGCGCGGCGCAGGCGGACCGTTTCGACCTGGCTGGCCTGGACTACCGTATCACCCCGGACTGGACCGGCAGCTACCACTATGGCGAACTGGAGCAGGTCTACGCCCAGCATTTCCTCGGTCTCAAGGGGCGCCTCGGCGTCGCCGCGGATAGCCTGGAGAGCGACTTGCGCCTGGCGCTCAGCCGGGATACCGGCGGCGCTCGCGGCGGGCGCATCGACAACCGTTCCTTCAGCGGGTCGCTCACCTACCGCCTGCGCAACGGCCAGGCCTTCGGCCTGGGCTACCAGCGGATGAGCGGCGACCACGGTTTCCCCTACCTGGAGGGGACCGATCCGTACCTGGTCAATTTCGGCCAGTACAACGACTTCGCCGAGGCTGGCGAATCCTCCTGGCAACTGCGCTACGACTGCGACTTCGCGCCGCTCGGGGTGCCCGGCCTGAGCCTGATGACGCGCTATTTCAGCGGCCATGGCGCGAAACCGAAGGGCGCCGACGGCAGTCGCGAGTGGGAACGCGACAGCGACCTGCGCTACGTGTTGCAGGGCGGTCCGCTGAAGGGACTGGGGCTGGTCTGGCGCAACGCTACCTACCGTTCGGCCTTCAGCCGCGACATCGACGAGAACCGCCTGTACCTGACCTATGAGCTGCCGCTGTTCTGAGCCGCTCAGCCCTTGGCGGCGCTGACCCCTTCGAGGGTGGCGAAGGAGGTGTCCTTGGCGGTGAGCAGGAAGTCGCGCATGAATGGCGCATCGAACATGTCCGTGCGGATGGCGGCGAAGAGCGTGCAGTACAGACCCTTTTCACCGAGGCGCCGGGCCGTCACGTAGCCGCGCGAGCTGTACTCGTGCAGGGCCCAGTTCGGCAGGCAGCAGACGCCGCGACCGGAGGCCACCAGCTGCATCATCATCACGGTCAGCTCGGCTATGCGCACCTGCGCCGGCTCCACGTCGGCGGGGTCGAGGAAGCGGGTGAAGACGTCGAGACGATCGCGTTCCACCGGATAGGTGATCAGGGTTTCCCGCTCCAGGTCCTCCGGGACGACGTACGGTCGACCAGCCAGGGCATGCTGGTTGGCCACCGCCAGCAGCGCTTCGTAGGTGAACAGTGGCACGTAGGTGATGCCGGGCAACTCGATCGGGTCGGCGGTTACCACCAGGTCGAGGTCGCCGCGGGCCAGGGCCGGCAGCGGCGCGAAGGAGAAGCCCGAGGCCAGGTCCAGTTCGACTTCCGGCCAGGCGTCGCGGAACTGGTCGATGGTCGGCATCAGCCACTGGAAGCAACTGTGGCATTCGATGGCCATGTGCAGGCGCCCGGCGGTACCGCCGGCGAGCCGTGCCAGGTCGCGCTCGGCGGTGCGCAGTTGGGGCAGCAGCGAGTCGGCCAGTTGCAGCAGGCGCAGCCCGGCGCTGGTGAAGCGTACCGGCTTGGTCTTGCGCACGAACAACTGCATGCCCAGGCGCTCTTCCAGTTCCTTGAACTGGTGCGACAGCGCCGACTGGGTAAGGTGCAGGCGCTCGGCGGCTTCCACCAGGCTGTCGGCTTCGCGCAGCGCGTGCAGGGTCTTGAGGTGGCGAAGTTCGAGCATGGCGGCCTCTGTATGAGCAAAACTTGATAGCGGTGCGGATTCGTTGAGTTTGTCTCATACGCCAGGGGCTGTCGACAAGCGATGGCCTCGATCCCGCAGAGCGCGCGATCGTGGAGCGACGGGGAGAATAGCCCGGCACACGGGACGGCGGCCCGGAGCAGCGGCGCAACGCCGCAGAGCCACAACGTCACGACCGCCTGGCGGCATTCATCAAACTGTCACGCTACTGTGGCAGCGCGCTGGACGAAATTTAATCAGAATCGCGCTCCACTGGGGTTTTGCGTTCTGGGTTTTCTTCATGCGTGCTTTCATCTTCCTGGCCGCCTTGTTGTGCAGCCTCTCCTCCTTTGCGGCGGCGCGTTGCGACGCACGCGTACCTACCGAGACGGTCGAACTGGGCGACGTGCGCCTGGCCTACCAGAGCATCGGCCGCGACAGCGATCCGGCCCTGCTGCTGGTGATGGGCCTGGGCGGGCAACTGATCCACTGGCCGGACGAGGTGGTCAGCGCCCTGTGCGAGCAAGGCTTCCGGGTGATCCGCTACGACAACCGTGACGTCGGCCTGTCGGCCTGGAACGTGCCGGTGCCCAGCTCGCGGCTGACCTACGAAGTGGTGCGTTATCGCCTCGGCCTGCCGGTCAGCGCGCCCTATACCCTCACCGACATGGCCGGCGATGCCCTGCATCTGCTCGATGCGCTGGATATCCCCCAGGCCCATGTGCTCGGCGCCAGCATGGGCGGGATGATCGCCCAGCACATCGCCGACATGGCGCCGCAGCGCCTGCTCAGCCTGACCCTGGTGATGACCAGCTCCGGCGCCGAAGGCCTGCCGGCGCCCAGCGAGTCGCTGCTGCGCCTGCTGGCGCGGCGCGAGGCGGCCAGCCGCAAGCAGGCGGTCGAGCAGCAGGCCGACCTGCTGGCGGCGCTGGGCAGCCCGGAAGTGCGCGACGATCGCCAGCAACTTCTGTTGCAGGCCGCACGTTCCTACGACCGCGCGTTCAACCCGGAAGGCGTGCAGCGGCAATTGCTGGCGATCCTCGCCGAACCCAGCCGGGTGCCGCTGCTGAACCGTCTGCAGGTGCCGACCCTGGTGATCCATGGCACCGCCGATCCGCTGCTGCCGGTGATGCACGGCGTGCACGTGGCGGCGCATATCCGTGGCTCGGAGCTGAAGCTGATCCCCGGTCTCGCCCATCGCTTCCAGGAAGCCTTCAAGGAGCCGTTGCTGGCGGCGGTGGTGCCTTACCTGAAGGCCCATCGGCAGGCCAGCGTCGTCCAGCTCTGAAGCCGCGCTCGCGGTCTCAGGCGTGCAGGCGTACCCAGAGGCCCACCAGCACGCTTGCCGCCACCAGCCAGGCCAGCGCCGCCAGGGCCAGCGAGGTCTCCAGGCGGAAGCGCTCGACCAGCAGGTAGAGCGCGGCGAGATAGACGAAGTAGGGGATGATCGACCACATGCCGAAGACGATGGTGGTCTTCAGGTCGTCCAGCGAACGGCCCTTGCCGACGATGTAGTGGGCAATCAGGGCGAAGGTGGGAAACAGCGGCACCAGGCCGGCGATGTAGTAGTTGCGGGTCTTCGACAGGACGGCGAGGAGCACGACCACGGCGGCGCCGATCAGCGCCTTGAACATCAGGTCCACGGGATTCTCGACTGCGGCGGCGCCACCGGCTTGGTGGCGTCGCGCATTATGCCCGGATCGTCCCGTACCCTTCCATAACGAACGAGGCCCGCAAAAGCGGGCCTCGACGTTTCTGGCTGGCGATCAGGCCGCATGCACCCGCGGGCGATGCGGATGCTCGCTCTGCAGGTACTGGCCGAGGCGCACCTGCTGGCTCGGCGAGAGGAACAGGCCGAGCTTGCTGCGGCGCCAGAGGATGTCCTCGGCGTCCTGGGCCCACTCGTGCTTGCACAGGTAGTCCACTTCGCGGGCATACAGGCCGCCGCCCAGGTGCTCGCCGAGATCGGCTTCGCCATTGACCCCGTCCAGCAGGCGCCATACCCGGGTGCCGTAGGTGCGCGCCCAGCGCAGCGCCAGTTCGCGGTCGAGCCAGGCGTAGCGGTTGGCCAGTTGCTCGGTGAGCGCCTCGACGCTCTGCATCTGCTCGCCGCCCGGCAGCGGTGCCTTGGCGGTCCAGGCCGGGCCGAGATTGGCGAAGAACGGCTGGAGCTGCGTCAGCGCCGATTCGGCCAGCTTGCGGTAGGTGGTCAGCTTGCCGCCGAACACCGAGAGCAGCGGCGGCTCGCCGTTGCCGGCGGAGAGCGACAGGGTGTAATCGCGGGTGATCGCCGAAGGCTCGTCGGACTCGTCGTCGCACAGCGGACGCACGCCGGCGAAGCTGTGCAGGATGTCGGCGGCCGCGAGTTGCTGCTTGAAATGGGCGTTCACCACTTGCAGCAGGTAGGCGGTTTCCTCTTCGCTGATCGCCACCTTGGCCGGGTCGCCCTGGTACTCGCGATCGGTGGTGCCGATCATGGTGAAGCGGTCCAGATAGGGGATGGCGAAGACGATGCGGCGGTCTTCGTTCTGCAGGATGTAGGCGTGCTCGCCTTCGTACAGCTTCGGCACGATGATGTGGCTGCCCTGGATCAGGCGGATACCGTAGGGCGACTTCTGTTTCAGGTCGTCCTGGATGAAGCGCGCTACCCAGGGGCCGGCTGCGTTCACCAGGGCGCGGGCGCGGATCGAATACAGGCTGCCGTCGCTGCGCTCCAGGTGCAGGTGCCAGAGTCCCTTGCTGCGACGGGCGCTGACGCAGCGGGTGCGGGTATGGACGTGGGCGCCGTGCTCGCGGGCGGAGATCGCGTTGAGCACCACCAGGCGCGCATCGTCCACCGCGCAGTCGGAGTACTCGAAGCCACGGCGGATCTCGGCCTTCAGCGGGCTGCTGCCG
The DNA here is from genome assembly GCF_005503585.1 of Pseudomonas sp. 2VD. Lineage (NCBI taxonomy): Bacteria > Pseudomonadati > Pseudomonadota > Gammaproteobacteria > Pseudomonadales > Pseudomonadaceae > Pseudomonas > Pseudomonas sp. 2VD. The sequence continues at coordinate 7,966 of NZ_SCND01000061.1, read as the reverse complement.
GTGAAGCGCAGGCCGCGCGAGGCGGGCAGCTTCTCGCGCTTGCCGAGGTGATCGTAGAGGAACAGGCCGGCACGGATCATCCAGGCCGGGCGCAGGTGCGGACGGTGCGGCAGGACGAAGCGCAGCGGCTTGACGATGTGCGGCGCCTTGGCCAGCAGGACCTCGCGCTCGGCCAGGGCTTCGCGGACCAGGCGGAATTCGTAGTGTTCGAGGTAGCGCAGGCCGCCGTGGATCAGCTTGCTGCTGGCCGAGGAGGTGTGCTGGGCCAGGTCGTGCTGTTCGCAAAGGAACACGGACAGGCCGCGCCCGGCTGCGTCGGCGGCGATCCCTACACCGTTGATGCCACCGCCGACCACGGCGACATCGTAGACTTCGGCGAGTGGAGCGGAGGGGGTGTGCGCTTGACTCATGTGAAAGGCCCTGAAGTCGAAAGTGAACGTAGTTTTGTTCGAATTCGAAAATAGCTTAGTCGATTGCGCAGTTATTGACCAGCCCGATTCACCAGGCTTTTTCAATTTCGAAGGGTTGCCCGGGCGCTACCGGTTCGCCCGTCCGCGCGGGAACCGCCCCTCTTCCGCATGCGGGAAAGCGGCCGCCGAGGGTCGTGGCGCATGGAGAGGGGGCGGCAGGTGGTTTTTCTGAAACGAACATTCACGGCGCCGAACGGCGCCGTGGCAGGGGAAATGCCTCAGACCAGGTCCAGGTGAACCTTGTGCTGTGCCATCAGGCGGGCGATGGCGGCGGGCGGCGGGCTGTCGCTGATGACCCGGTTGACCAGCGAGATCGGGCCCAGGCGGACCACCGCGTTGCGCCCGAACTTGCTCGAGTCGGCGGCCAGGAACACTTGCCGCGCGTTGTCGATGATCGCCTGGGATACGCGCACCTCCTGGTAGTCGAAGTCGAGCAGGCTGCCATCCTCGTCGATGCCGCTGATGCCGACCAGGGCGAAGTCGACGCGGAACTGCTGGATGAAGTCCACCGCGGCCTGGCCGACGATGCCGCCGTCGCTGCGTACGGTGCCGCCGGCGACCAGCACTTCGAAGTCTTCCTTGGCGCTGAGGGTGGCGGCCACGTGCAGGTTGTTGGTGATGATCTTCAGGTTACGGTGGTTGAGCAGGGCGCGGGCGATGGCCTCGGTGGTGGTGCCGATGTTGATGAACAGCGAGGCGTTGTCCGGCACCAGGCTGGCCACGGCTTCGGCGATGCGCTGCTTCTCGTCGCGCATCTGGTCGGCGCGCATGGTGTAGGCGGTGTTCTCGATGCTCGAATCGTAGGCCGCACCGCCGTGGTAGCGGCGCAGCAGTCCCTGTTCGGCGAGCTGGTTGATGTCGCGGCGGATGGTCTGCGGGGTGACCGCGAACATCTGCGCCATCTCCTCGATGCTCAGGTAACCGCGCTCGCGGACCTCCTCGATGATGCTTTGCTGTCGGGGGGGCAGGTTCATGGGTTGTTCTCGTGCTGCCGGGCCGGGACCCTGGAAAGTCGCCAAGAATGCCGCACGCGGGGGGCCGTTGTCAGCCGTGCATGAGTCGTAGAGGGCGCCGCGGCGGCACCCGGCCGCCGCGCGCAAACGTTACCCAGGGCATGCCAGAGCGGCGCCGGGGAACACGCCATTCGCCGCATCGCGGCGGACGAATGGCGCCAGTTCGTCACAGTTCGCCGTCGTCCCAGCCGCGAGTGCGCTCCACTGCTTTCTTCCAGCCGGCATAGAGCTTTTCGCGCCGGGGCTCGTCGCACTCCGGCTCGAACACCCGCTCGATCACCGCCTTGCTCTTCAGCTCGTCGAGGCTGCTCCAGAAGCCGCAGGCCAGGCCGGCCAGGTAGGCGGCGCCGAGGGCGGTGGTCTCGCGCATCACCGGACGTTCCACGCGGGTGCCGAGGATGTCGGCCTGGAACTGCATGAGGAAGTTGTTGGCCACCGCCCCGCCGTCGACGCGCAGAGCGCGCAGGCGTTCGCCGGCATCGCGCTGCATGGCGTCGAGCACGTCGCGGGTCTGGTAGGCGATGGACTCCAGGGTGGCGCGGATCAGGTGGTCGGCCTTGACTCCACGGGTCAGGCCGAACACTGCGCCGCGCGCATAGGGGTCCCAATAGGGCGCGCCGAGTCCGGTGAAGGCCGGTACCAGGTAGACGCCGTTGCTGTCCTTGACCTTGGTGGCGAAGTATTCGGAATCGAAGGAGTCGTTGATCACCTTCAGTTCGTCGCGCAACCACTGCACCGTGGAGCCGCCGTTGAACACCGCGCCCTCCAGGGCGTAGCCGACCTCGCCGCGCGGGCCGCAGGCGATGGTGGTGAGCAGGCCATGGGTGGACTTCACCGCCTTGTCGCCGGTGTGCATCAGCAGGAAGCAGCCGGTGCCGTAGGTGTTCTTCGCCTGGCCCGGTTCCACGCACATCTGGCCGAACAGGGCGGCCTGCTGGTCGCCGGCGATCCCGGCGATCGGCAGCTCGCCGCCGCCGACCCCGCCGATCCGGGCGTTGCCGTAGACCTCCGAAGAGTTGCGCACCTCGGGCAGCATCGAGCGGGGAATGTCGAGCACCTCGAGCATCCGCGCGTCCCAGTCGAGGCTGTGGATGTTGAACAGCATGGTCCGCGAGGCATTGGTGTAGTCGGTGACGTGGACCTTGCCTTCGGTGAGCTTCCAGATCAGCCAGGTGTCGATGGTGCCGAACAACAGGTCGCCGTTGCGCGCGCGTTCGCGGGCGCCTTCGACGTTGTCGAGGATCCACTTCAGCTTGGTCCCGGAAAAGTACGGGTCGGTGACCAGACCGGTGGTTTCGCGGATGTAGTCTTCCAGCCCGTCGCGCTTGAGCTGCGCGCAGATCGCCGCGCTGCGCCGGCACTGCCAGACGATGGCGTTGTGGATCGGCCGACCGCTGTGACGGTCCCAGACCACCGTGGTCTCGCGCTGGTTGGTGATGCCGATGGCGGCCACCTGGTCGTGCTCGATGCTGGCCTGGGCGAGGGCCTCGACCAGGGTCGAACTCTGCGTGGCCCAGATTTCCATCGGATCGTGTTCGACCCAGCCGGCCTGCGGATAGAACTGGGCGAACTCGCGCTGGGCCTGGCTGACCACGTTGGCATCGCGGTCGAAGACGATGGCGCGGGAGCTGGTGGTGCCCTGGTCCAGGGCGACGACGTATTTCTTGTTGTGCTTGTCGGTCATGGCTGTGGCCTTGTGGCTATGGCAGGAAAGAGCGGGCGGTCAGGAAGCGCGAACCTTCTCCGGCTCGGCTTCGGCGGGCGCCGCGGCGCTCGGCAGATGGCGCGCGATCAGTACACGATAGCCGCCGGCGCCGAGGCAGGCACCGAGGATCGGGGCGAAGATCGGCACCAGGAAGTAGGGAATCTCGCGGCCGCCGGTGAAGGCGATGGGCCCCCAGCCGGCCAGGTAGGTCATCAGCTTGGGGCCGAAGTCGCGCGCCGGGTTCATCGCGAAACCGGTCAGCGGGCCCATGGCGCTGCCGATCACGGCGATCAGCAGGCCGATCAGCAGCGGCGCCAACGGACCGCGCGGCAGGCCGTTGCCGTCGTCGGTAAGAGCCATGATCACCGCCATGAGGATGGCGGTGATCACCACTTCGACGAGGAACGCCTGGCCGACCGACAGCGCCGGGTGCGGATAGGTGGAGAACACCGAGGCCAGGGCCAGGCTGTCCTGGCTGCCGCGGACGATGTTCTGCGCCTGTTCGAACTCGATGAACAGGCTGCTGTAGAGGGTGTAGACCAGCGCTGCGGCGCAGAACGCACCGGCCACCTGGGCGGTGATGTAGAACGGCAGCTTGCGCCCCTCGAAGCCGGCGAACAGCCACAGCGCGATGCTCACCGCCGGGTTCAGGTGGGCGCCGGAGACGCCGGCGCTGAGGTAGATCGCCATGCTCACGCCGACCCCCCAGATGATGCTGATTTCCCACAGGCCGAAGCTGGCGCCGGCGACCTTCAGGGCCGCGACGCAACCGGTGCCGAAGAAGATGAGGAGGGCGGTGCCGAGGAACTCGGCCAGGCATTGGCCGAACAGGGACGGGGTCGGGGCGGCGGTGGTCATGGGGCCTCTCTTGTCTGTTCTTGTAATTATGGCGGGCAGCCGTGAAAATTGTTCAGTTTCGAAAAAATATATTCACAAAGGAATGCTGTCAAAGCGCGAAGATGAACGTTTGTCCGAAAAACGACCCTCCGGTTTCGTTTTCGCGGCCAATCGAATATCGCTACCGAGGCACGCGGGCCGCGGCATCGGCGCCCGTGCAGCAGGGGCGGCGATGGCTTAAGGTAGGCGCCGGTTTTCAGCCAACGTTCTTCTCCGGGAGTGACCATGACCCCTGCCATCGACCTGCTGAAAAAGGCCCGCGCCGAGCACAAGGTGCTCAGCTACAGCCACGACCCCAAGGCACCTTCCTATGGCCTGGAGGCCGCGGAAAAGCTCGGTCTGGACCCGCAGCGGGTGTTCAAGACGCTGCTCGCCGCCACGGAGAAGGGCGAGCTGCTGGTGGCGGTGGTGCCGGTGATCGGCAGTCTCGACCTGAAGGCCCTGGCCCATGCGGCGGGGGCGAAGAAGGCCGACATGGCTGATCCGCAGGCGGCGCAGCGGGCCACCGGCTACCTGGTGGGCGGGATCAGCCCGCTGGGGCAGAAGAAGCGCCTGCGTACCTTCATCGATGAAAGCGCGCGGCAGTACCCGAGCATCCATGTCAGCGCAGGACGGCGCGGGCTGGAAGTGGAGCTGGCGGCCGAGGTGCTGGCCCAGCTGACCCAGGGTTCGTTCGCCGCCATCGGCCGTGAATGAGCCGCTAATCCCGCCGGCCTAGCGGTCGGCATTCGTCTTACTTTTCAATCTGTCAGGTTTTCCATGTCCCACTATCTCCTCGCCATCGACCAGGGCACCACCAGCTCCCGCGCCATCGTGTTCAGTGCCCAGGGCTTGCCGGTGGCGAGCTGCCAGCAGGAATTCAAGCAGTACTTCCCGAAGGACGGCTGGGTGGAGCACGACGGCGAGGAAATCTGGCTGACCACCCTCCAGGTCTGTCGCGACGCGCTCGCCCGCAAGGGCTTGCGCGCGGCCGACATCGCCGCCATCGGCATCACCAACCAGCGCGAGACCACGCTGGTCTGGGACGCCGCCAGCGGCGACCTGATCCACCCGGCCATCGTCTGGCAGGATCGTCGTACCGCCGACTACTGTGCCGAACTCAAGGCCGCCGGCCACGAGGCGAACGTCAGCGCGCGTACCGGGCTGCTGATCGATCCGTATTTCTCCGCCACCAAGCTGCGCTGGATCCTCGACAACGTGCCCGGCGCCCGCCAGCGCGCCGAACGCGGCGAGCTGCGCTTCGGCACCGTCGACTGCTTCCTGCTCTGGCGCCTGACCGGCGGCCGCTCCCATCGCACCGACGCGACCAACGCTTCGCGCACCCTGCTGTTCAACATCCACAGCCAGGACTGGGACGAGGAATTGCTGGCGCTGTTCGAGATCCCGCGCAGCCTGCTGCCGGAGGTACTCGACTGCGCGGCGGAGTTCGGCGTCAGCGAGCCGTCGCTGCTTGGCGCGGCGATCCCGGTGCTGGGCATGGCCGGCGACCAGCAGGCCGCGCTGATCGGCCAGGCCTGCTTCCAGCCGGGCATGGTGAAGAGCACCTACGGCACCGGCTGCTTCATGATCCAGAACACCGGCGAGCAGCCGGTGACCTCGAAGAACCGCCTGCTCACCACGGTCGGCTACCGCCTGGACGGCAAGGTCAGCTACGCGGTGGAGGGCAGCATCTTCGTCGCCGGCGCCGCGGTGCAATGGCTGCGCGACGGCATCAAGCTGATCGACCACGCCCACGAGAGCGAAGCCCTGGCGATCCAGGCCGGCGACTCCAACGGCGTCTACCTGGTTCCGGCCTTTACCGGCCTCGGCGCGCCCTACTGGGACCCGAAGGCGCGCGGCGCGATCTTCGGCCTGACCCGCGACACCGGAATCAAGGAGATCGTCACCGCCGGTCTGCAATCGGTCTGCTACCAGACCCGCGACCTGCTCGAAGCGATGCGCCAGGACGGCACGCCGCCCAGCGCGCTGCGGGTGGACGGCGGGATGGTGGTGAACAACTGGGTGATGCAATTCCTCACCGACATCCTTGGCGTCACCGTGGAGCGCCCGGAAGTCACCGAGACCACCGCCCTCGGCGTGGCCTACATGGCCGGGCTGAAGGCCGGCTTCTATCGCGACCTGGACGACATCGCCAGCCACTGGCACCTGCAGCGCCGCTTCGCCGCACACATGGCCGAGGAGCGCCGCGGCGAACTCTACGCCGGCTGGCAGAACGCGGTGCGACGGGTGCGCAGCGAGGCCTGAGCGGCGTTTCGCGGAAAAAGGCGGCGTTTTTGCCGGCGGCTTCACAACGCCGGCAGGTCGCCGCAAACGCCCGCTCGGGCAATGGGTCGAAGGCAGGGCGAAGTCCCACTGTTACGATCGGAAAAGATCGCACTGTATCGCCCATCCCGGAGCCTGCGGCGGCATGCTGTGGCGATCGTTCCCAGGAGGTCTGCCATGCAGCTCGAGTTCCACCAGGTCGACGCGTTTTCTTCCCGTCCGTTCAGCGGCAATCCCGCCGTGGTCTATCGCCTCGACGCCTGGCTGGCGGACGAGCTGATGCAGATGATCGCGACCGAGCACAACCTCTCCGAGACCGCCTTCGTCGTTCGCGAAGGAGAGGCCTGGCGGATCCGCTGGTTCACCCCGAGCGTCGAGGTGGCGCTCTGCGGCCACGCCACACTGGCTGCGGCCCACGTACTGTTCGAGGTCTACGACGAGCCGGGCGAGCGCCTGGAATTCATCTCGCGCTCCGGTGCGCTGCGGGTCAACCGCGAGGACGAGCGGCTGGTCCTGGATTTCCCCGCGCAGTATCCGAGCGAGGTCGGTAGCACCGTCGAGCTGGAGCAGGCCCTGGGCCTGCCGCCGGTGGACGTGCTGGGCTCCACCGACAAGCTGCTGGTGCTGCTCGAGTCCGAAGAGGCGGTGCGCGCCTGTCGCCCCGACTTCGCGGCCCTGGCGCGGCTGCCCTGGCGTGGAGTGATCGTCACCGCGCGGGGTCTGCAGAAGGATTTCGTCTCGCGCTTCTTCGCCCCGGCGATGGGCGTCGACGAAGACCCGGTCACCGGCTCCGCGCATTGCAGCCTGATTCCCTACTGGGCCCAGCGCTTGAACAAACTGTCGCTGACCGCCCAGCAGTGCTCGGCGCGCGGCGGCGAGCTGTGGTGCCGGTTGGAGGGCGAGCGGGTGAGTATCGCCGGGCATGCGGTGCTGGTGGCGAGCGGAAGGATTCGATTGGGCTGAGGGCGCTTCAGGAGGGGGGATGACCTCGTGCATGCCAGACTTCCACATACCGAAGCCCTGATCCGTAGAGTGAATAACCGCTTGCGGTTATCCGCCCTACGGATCGGGTTCCTGGCATGCACGAAGTGAGGCTTGCCCTCCAAGTGGTGGGGCGGCAAACCCGCCCCGTCAGGAGGCCGAGCGGAATCGTTGCGGAGGGGGGCGAGTGGCAGGATGCCGCGAGAGCCGCCTCGGTCCATGAAGGACCGTGGCGGCGTGCCGCCGGGAGCAACGATGCAGCGAGGGCACCCCAGCCGAGAAGCGGCTGGGGCCGGATGCCGGGGCGAGTCTTTTGGTTCCTTTTGGACGCTTGCAAAAGGCACTCGCCTGGGAAGGCGAAACAAGAGGCCAAGGCAGGCACAAAGAACAGCTTGACCACCAAACATGACGCCCGCTCAAGCGCTAAGCAACAGCGTCCCCCCTCACTGCCGTGTAGCTAAGAAATCGCGAGCGATATAGTCCCGTAGGGCGAATACCGCCACAGGCGGTATCCGCCGATGCCCTGGAGAGCCGGCGGATAACCGCAAGCGGTTATTCGCCCTACGGATCGGGCTCCTGGCTTGCCCTCCGAGTGGTGGGCGAGTCTTTTGGACGCTTGCAGAAGGAACTCGCCTGGA
>NZ_SCND01000617.1:0-1729 GCF_005503585.1 Pseudomonas sp. 2VD | reverse complement strand
GCGGTGCTGGAGGGCGTCGGGATCGGCGGCCTGCCGCTCTGCGTGGTCAGTCGCGACCTGGCCGAGCGCCGGCTGGTGCGGGTGCTGCCGGAGTGGACGCCGGTGGAAGGCATGGTGGTGGCAATGTTCCCTTCGCGGCGCGGGCTGTTGCCTTCGGTCCGCGCGCTGATCGACTTTCTCGCCGCAGGCTTCGCCGACGCCGCGCAGCGCCAGTACCCGGCGCCGGGCTGAGGCTCAGCGACCGGCGCCCGGGCCGTAGAGTCGGAGCAGTTGCAGGGTCACGCCGTTGGACCAGCCGAAGCCGTCCTGCAGCGGGTACTCGCCACCGCCGCCGCCGCCCTGGTTGCCGCTGATGTCGTATTTCTCCACCAGTTTTCCTTCGCGGTCGTAGACCTGCTGCACCTGGGCGAGGAATCGCCGGCCGATGTCTTCCGCCAGGGCGTCCCGGCCGTAGGCGCGCAGGCCCTGTACGGCGACCCAGTGCAAGGGTGCCCAGCCGTTCGGCTCGTCCCATTGCTGGCCGCTGGCACGGGTGGTGGTGGCCAGTCCGCCCGGGCGCAGCAGTTGGGCGGCGACGCTGTCGGCGGTACGACCGGCGCGTTCGGCGGAGGCCAGCCCGGTGAATAGCGGGAAGAGGCTGGCGGCGTTGATCCGCTCGATGGGCCGCCGGCGTTGCCAGTCGTAGTCGGCGTAGTAGCCCGCCGGGTGCCAGAGGTGGTCTTCGATGGCCTGTCGTCGCTTCTCCGCGCGGGCTCCGTAGCCTTGCTCGCAGGCCTTCAGCGCGCTGCTGGCGCAGGCCTTGGCGATGGTTCGTTCGAGATGGTAGAGCAGGGCGTTGAGGTCCACCGGGACGATGGCGGTGGTGCGGATGCTGGCCAGTTCGCGGCCGTCGTCCAGCCAGCGGGAGGAGAAGTCCCAGCCGCTTTCCGCGCCGGCCCGCAGGTCGCGATAGACCTCGCCCGCGGGGCGCTGCGGGGCGCGCGCGGCGGTCGCCCGGTCCTCCAGGAAGGACTCCTGGCGCGGTGTGTCACGGTTGTCCCAGTAGCGGTTCAGCAGGCTTCCGTCGGCCAGTTTCACCACGTGCAGGCGCGCCTCGTTGGGGCGCAGCCCGGCGGAGCCTTCCATCCAGTAGGCGTATTCCTTCTGTAGCTGCGGCAGATAGCGCCGGTAGGCGGCGTCGCCTTCGCGTCTTGCCTGGAGGTCCACCATGTAGGCGAAGAACGGCGGCTGCGAACGGCTCAGGTAGTAGCTGCGGTTACCGTTGGGAATGTGCCCGTAGGTATCGATCAGGTAGGCGAAGTTGTCGAGCATGTCGCGCACCCGCTGGTGCTGCCCGCTCTCCGCAAGGCCGAGCATGGTGAAGTAGGAGTCCCAGTAGTACACCTCGCGGAAGCGTCCGCCGGGGACCACGTAGGGTTTCGGCAGCGGCAGCGGCAGCAGGCTGCTGTGGGCCGGCACCTGCTCGTAGTGGCGGGTCAACGCCGGCCACAGGTCGCTGATGTGGCGGGCGAGATCGGCACCCGCTGCCGGCGGGGCGGTCTCGACGCTGCCGGACTCCTCGAAGTTGCGGCCGACGAAGGCGCGCAGGTCGAAGCCGGGCCGCTCCCTCTCGCGCAGGTAGTCGGCGCGGATCCGTGCAGGCTCGCGCAGCGGGAGCGCATCGACGAAGTGCTTCTGGTCGCTGAACAGCCGGCTTTCCTGCACCGCCTGGAACAGCTCGGGATAGGCT
>NZ_SCND01000616.1:0-1734 GCF_005503585.1 Pseudomonas sp. 2VD | reverse complement strand
TCCCGGTGGGCGCCGCTTGGCGCTGATCGAACTGGCCGACCTGGAGCTGCCGGAGGCGCTGCCGTTGCTGGTTGCGGCCCTGCGCGGCGATCCCGACCCCGGCGTGCGCGGCGAGGCCGCGCGCCTGCTGGAGGCCTGGGAGGAAGACGCGGTGGTCGATGCGCTCTGCGCGGCCCTGGCCGATCCGCTGCCGGCGGTGGCCGAGGCCGCCGCGCAGAGCCTTGGCGAACTCAAGGAACCGGCCGCCGGGCGGCGCCTGCTGCCGTGGCTCGGGCATGCCGATGCCTTCGTCCGCGCCAGCGTATTACGTGCGTTGCGCGAACTGCGCCTGGAGGAGAGCGCCGCGCCGGCCCTGGCCGCCCTCGGCGATCCGCAGGCGGCGGTGCGCCGCGAGGCGGTGGCGGTACTCGGCTGGCTCCGCCACCAGCCGGCCCTGGCCGAACTGGCCAGGCTGGCTAGCGCCGATGTCGACCCAGAGGTACGCCGGGCGGCCACCGGCGCCCTCGGCCTGAGCCGCGAGGTGACGGTGCTGCCGGCGCTCTGCGCGGCGCTGGCGGACGCTCAATGGCAGGTTCGCGAAGAGGCGGCGACGACCCTTGGCAAGCTGGGCCGGGAGGAGGCCGGCGAGCCGCTGCTGAAGGCCCTGGCGGACGACTACTGGCAGGTCCGCTTGCGCGCCGCCCGCGCACTCGGGCGCTTGCGCCACCGGCCGGCGCGGGAGGCGCTGGAAGCGTTGCTCGGCCATCCCATCGGCAACCTGCGCAAGGAGGCCGCCCTGGCCCTCGGCGAACTGGCGGACCCGGCCTCGGCCCAGGCCTTGCGGGTCGCCGAAGGCGACGGCGATCCCGAGGTGCGCAAGGCGGTGCGTATCGCCCTGGCGCAACTGCGGGTGCCGGCATGACCCAGCCGCCGCTGCGCCTGCGCAATGCCGCCAGGGACGGCTGGCTGATTCTCGAATGGGCGGACGGCGCGGTCAGCCGGATCGACCATGCTCGCCTGCGCGCCGCCTGTCCCTGTGCGCAATGCCGGGCGCAGCGCCTGCGCGGACGGATCGTCGCGGCGGAGCAGGGCGTGCGCCTGCGCGATATCCGCCTGCAGGGCTACGGCGTGCAGTTGCTGTTCGACGATGGTCACGAGCGCGGTATCTACCCCTGGTCCTATCTGCGCGACGAACTCTGAGCGGAGGATTGTTTCGCTATCGGAAACAACGTGAAGCGCGCTCATGGGTATCAGGTTGTTTCCGCGCTCCGCGATCTTCCCCGTGACCGCTCTGCGCCTCGGTCGTCCGGAGCGAGAGCGCCAGGGCTTGGCTTCGTTGTCGTTTACGTAACAGTGTTTTCCAGCCTGAAACGTTTCAGCTTTGCCCGCAAAGTCCTTATCATTCGCAAATTAACCATTGTTCTGCTTGGCTCAGATCATGAGCCCTCTTCATATACCCTTGTTCCTGGCAAGGGTATCGAGGGAGTAGAGCGGTCGCTGCATGCGACCAGTCGACCATTCGCAACGAGGAAGCGTTCGCGTGAAATCCCATCTTCTCCGTCCGGCCCTGCGCCCCGTGGCGGGCAGCCTGCTGTCCGCCTCCCTGCTGTGCAACGCGGCGCACGCCGCCGAGGCGTTCTCGCCGAACTCGAAATGGATGCTCGGCGACTGGGGCGGCAAGCGCACCGAGCTGCTGGAGAAGGGCTACGACTTCAAGCTGGAGTATGTCGGCGAGGCGGCGGCCAACCTCGACGG
>NZ_SCND01000615.1:0-1736 GCF_005503585.1 Pseudomonas sp. 2VD | reverse complement strand
ACATCCACCACAGCTTCCTGCCGTCCTTCATCGGCGCCAAGCCGTATCACCAGGCGTCGAAGCGCGGGGTCAAGCTGATCGGCGCGACCAGCCATTACGTGACCGAGGAACTGAGCCCTGCCTGTCGTAGCCGAACCGGCCGGATAACCGCGAAGCGTTTATCCGGCCTACCGATGAAGAGCGCCCGCGGGCGCTTTTTTCGTTCTCCAGGTCGCATTCGGTGAAACCATTCATCCATTGCGCTAAAGCTTCCGGGCTTGCCGCCGACAGACACGGCAAGCCTTGCAGTTGCGATCCAACTGGGGCTGTTCACGACAGCGCGCCCGCGCCTCCCGGATGCAAGAAACCATGATCAAAAGTCTCAAGTTCAGTCACAAGATCCTGCTCGCCGCCGCGCTGGTGGTGATCGCGACCTTCTCCCTCTTCACCCTCTACAACGACTCCCTGCAGCGCACCTCGATCCGCGAGGACCTGGAGGACTACCTGCACGAAATGGGCGAGATCACCGCCAGCAACGTGCAGAACTGGCTGAGCGGGCGCATCCTGCTGATCGAGAACCTGGCCCAGACCCTGGCCCGCGACCACAGCCCGGAGACCACCCAGGCCCTGCTGGAACAGCCGCTGCTGGGCTCGACCTTCCTCTTCACCTACCTGGGGCAGACCGACGGCACCTACACCGCGCGCCCCACCAGCGACCTGCCGGCCGACTACGACCCGCGTCGCCGCCCCTGGTACAACGCCGCCACCAGCGCCGGCCAGACCACCCTCACCGAACCCTACATGGAGCCGGCCATCCACGAGCTGGTACTGACCATCGCCAGCCCGGCGCGCCAGGGCGGCCAGCCGTTCGGCGTGGTCGGCGGCGACCTCAGCCTGCAGACGGTGGTGAAGATCATCAACTCGCTGGACTTCGGCGGCATGGGCTACGCCTTCCTGGTCAGCGGCGACGGCAAGATCCTCGTCCATCCGGACAAGGACCAGGTCATGAAGAGCCTCAGCGACGTCTACCCACGCAACACGCCGAAGATCGGCAGCGGCTTCAGCGAGGCCGAGCTGCACGGCAACACCCGGATCCTCAGTTTCTCTCCGGTCAAGGGCCTGTCCGGCCTGGACTGGTACATCGGCATCTCGGTGGACAAGGACAAGGCCTATGCCATGCTCACCAAGCTGCGTACCTCGGCGATCGTCGCCGCGCTGATCGCGGTGGTCGCCATCGTCCTCCTCCTCGGCATGCTGATCCGCGTACTGATGCAACCGCTCACCGACATGGGCCGCGCCATGCAGGACATCGCCCAGGGCGAAGGCGACCTGACCAAGCGCCTGCGGGTCACCAGCAACGATGAATTCGGTACGTTGGCCAATGCCTTCAACCGCTTCGTCGAGCGTATCCACGAATCGATCCGCGAGGTCGCCGGCACCGCTCGCCAACTGCACGACGTGGCGCAACTGGTGGTGAACGCCTCGAACTCTTCGATGGCCAACTCCGACGAGCAGTCCAACCGTACCAACAGCGTCGCCGCGGCGATCAACGAACTCGGTGCCGCCGCCCAGGAAATCGCCCGCAACGCCGCCGATGCCTCGCACCATGCGTCCGACGCCAACCACCAGGCCGAGGACGGCAAACAGGTGGTCGAGCAGACCATCCGCGCGATGAACGAGCTTTCCGAGAAGATCAGCGCCTCCTGCGCCAACATCGAGGCCCTCAACAGCCGCACGGTGAACATCGGCCAGATCCT
>NZ_SCND01000614.1:0-1773 GCF_005503585.1 Pseudomonas sp. 2VD | reverse complement strand
CCAGATCGCTGCGATGCGCTGCTCCAGCTCGCTACCGGGCGCTCGATAGGCCTGTTGCGACAGGCTCGCATCCGGTTGCGGCAACGCCTGCCGGTCGAGCTTGCCATTGACCGTCAGCGGCATCCGCTCCAGCAGCATCAGGTGCGCCGGCACCATGTAGTCCGGCAGGTGCCGCTTCAGCGACTCCCGCAGCGACTCCCGCAGACGCTCGGCATCCTCCGCCGAGTCCGCCACCACGTATCCCGCCAGTTGCGTGCCGCCGACTCCGTCATGGGCCAGCACCACGGCATCGCGTACCCCGGCCAGACCGGCGAGCGCCGCTTCGATCTCGCCCAGTTCGATACGGAAGCCGCGAACCTTCACCTGGTGGTCGATACGCCCGATGTACTCGATATTGCCATCCGCCTGGAACCGCGCCAGGTCGCCGGTACGGTACAGCCGCTCGCCGGCGCCGCCGGGGAACGGGTTCGGCACGAAGCGGGTGGCACTCAACCCGGGCCGCCTCAGGTAGCCGCGCGCCAGACCGGCGCGACCGATGTACAGCTCGCCCACCGCGCCGCGCGGCACCGGGTTCAGGTCACGGTCGAGGATGTACCAGGACAGGTCCGGGATGGTCCCGCCAATCGGACTGACCAGGCCACCCTCCAGGTCGGCCTCGCTCACCGGACGGTAGGTTACGTGCACCGTGGTCTCGGTGATGCCGTACATGTTCACCAGTTGCGGCTGGCGATCGCCGAAGCGCTGGAACCACGGCCGCAGGCTCTGCAGATCCAGCGCCTCGCCACCGAAGATCACGTAGCGCAGCGCCGGCTGCTGCGTCGCCATGTCGGCGGAACAGGCCACCGCCATCAGTTGCTTGAACGCCGACGGCGTCTGGTTGAGCACCGTCACGCCTTCGCGGCACAGCAGACGGTAGAAGTCTTCCGGCGAACGGCTCACCCATTGCGGCACGATCACCAGGCGCCCGCCATAGAGCAGCGCGCCGAAGATTTCCCAGACCGAGAAATCGAAGGCGTAGGAATGGAACAATGTCCACACGTCCCGCTCGTCGAAGCCGAACCAGGCCTCGGTGGCGCTGAACAGGCGCAGCGCGTTGCGGTGGGTGAGCAATGTGCCCTTGGGCTTGCCGGTCGAGCCCGAGGTATAGATCACGTAGGCCAGGTTGTCCGCCGATAGCGTAGGGAGCGGATCGCTCTCGGCGTAGCCATCCAGCACCAGACCGTCGATGGCCAGCACCTCCACCCCCGCCTGCCGTGGCAGGCGCTCGAGCAGATGCCCCTGGGTCAGCAGCAGCCGTACCCCACTGTCGTCGAGGATATGCGCCAGGCGCTCCTCTGGCGCCGCCGGGTCCAACGGCAGGTAGGCGCCGCCGGCCTTGAGGATCGCCAGCAAGCCGACCAGCATGTCCAGCGAACGCTCCAGCGCCAGCCCGACCGGCACGTCCGCGCCAACGCCGCGGGCGATCAGGCAGTGCGCCAGGCGATTGGCCCGCGCATTCAGTTCGCCGTAGCTCAGCCGTTGTTCGTCGAGGATCAGCGCAACCGCCTGTGGCCGTTGCCGCGCCTGCTCCTCGAAACGCTGCTGCAAGGTGCCCTGCACCGCGCACTCGCGCTGGGCCGGGTTCCATTCGGAGAGGGTCTGCCGGCGCTCCGGCGCATCCAGCAGCGGCAACTCGCCGAGCCGCTGTCGTGGGTTGGCGACGATGCCGCGCAACAGGTTGCGCCAATGGCCGGCCAGGCGTTCCACGGTGGAGGCGTCGAACAGGTCGGTGGC
>NZ_SCND01000613.1:0-1779 GCF_005503585.1 Pseudomonas sp. 2VD | reverse complement strand
GGACATGGTCGGCTCCTGGTGGGGGATGCCGAAGTCTAGCCGGTTGCAGGCCAGGCGCCGACCTATGCGAACCGACAGAGGAAGCCTGGCGCCTCCTCCGTCGGCGCCCGCCTCACCCGGCGATCAGGGCGCTCGCCGCCTCGCGGTGGCGGGCGATCAGGGCGGCCAGGTCGAGCCCTTCCACGGCACCGTCGACCACTCGCCAGGCGCCGCCGACCATTACCCGGTCGGCACGGTCGGCAGCGCATAGCAGCAGCGCCGAGAGCGGGTCGTGGCTACCCGAGAAGCGCAGCTCGTCGAGCTTGAACAAGGCCAGGTCGGCCTGCTTGCCGGGGGCCAGCTCGCCGATGTCGCTGCGTCCGAGCAGGCGTGCCGAGCCACGGGTGGCCCAGCCCAGGGCGAGTTTCGGGGTGATCCGCTCGGCGCCGTAGCGCAGGCGTTGCAGGTACAGGGCCTGGCGCGCCTCGAGGATCATGTTCGAGGCGTCGTTGGAAGCCGAGCCATCGACCCCCAGGCCGATCGGCGCGCCGGCCGCCTCCAGCTCCACGGTCGGGCAGATGCCCGAGGCCAGGCGCATGTTCGAACTCGGGCAGTGGCAGATACCGGTGCCGGCCTCGCCGAGACGACGGATCTCCTCGGCATTGAAGTGGATGCCGTGGGCCAGCCAGGTGCGCGGGCCGAGCCAGCCGACGCTGTCCAGGTAGTCCACGGTGCGCAGGCCGAAGCGCTGCAGGCAGAAGTCTTCCTCGTCGAGGGTCTCCGCCAGGTGGGTGTGCAGGCGTACGTCGTGGCGCGCCGCCAGTTCGGCGCTGGCGCGCATGATCTCCGGAGTCACCGAGAACGGCGAGCAGGGCGCCAGGGCGATCTGCACCCGGGCGCCTTCGCCGCGCTGGTGGTAGCGAGCGATCAGTCGCTCGCTGTCGGCGAGGATGGTCTCGGCCTCCTGCACCGTCTGCTGCGGCGGCAAGCCGCCGTCCTTCTCGCCGAGGCTCATCGAGCCGCGGGTGAGCATGGCGCGCATGCCCAGTTCCTCGACCACCCCGGCCTGCACGTCGATGGCCTGTTCGAGGCCGCCGGGGAACAGGTAGTGGTGGTCGGCGGCAGTGGTGCAGCCGGACAGCAGCAGCTCGGCCAGCGCCACCTTGGTGGCCAGTTCGAGCTTCTCCGGGGTCAGCCGCGCCCAGACCGGATAGAGGGTCTTCAGCCAGGGGAACAGCGGCTGGTTGACCACCGGCGCCCAGGCGCGGGTGAGGGTCTGGTAGAAGTGGTGATGGGTGTTGATGAGTCCCGGCAAGACCACGTGCCGGCTGGCGTCGAACTGGCTGGCGCAGGGCTGCGCGGGCTGCTGGCCGGCGCCGAGCAGCTCGACGATGCGGCCGTCTTCGACGACCAGGCCGCCGGCGGCGTCGAGACCGTTGGCGGTGAAGATGGCGAGGGGGTTGCGAATCCAGGTGCGGGACATGTGCGGACCTTCGTCGGATCGGCGGGCCGGCGCGAACGCTGCCGGCCCTCGGTTGATGAGAGCCAGCTCAGTGTTCACCCTGTCTGCTGATCCAGGTCCGCGGGGCGACGGGACGCCGCGCGCGTGGCGATATCCTACAAGGGATTGTCGGAGAGGTGTAAGGCTTTCCTCCCGGCGGCAGCCGGGCGCGGTTTGATGGGGGTCAACGGACGACCTCCGGCAGGGGCATAGAGTGGGGGACTGCATAGCTGAAAACGTAGAACGGAAGGAGCCCCGCATGAGCGAAGAACCCACTGTCACTCCCCCCTCCCCCGAGC
>NZ_SCND01000612.1:0-1792 GCF_005503585.1 Pseudomonas sp. 2VD | reverse complement strand
TGTGTATAAGAGGCAGGGTCATCAGGGTGTACGGGATGGAAACGGGGATCATCACGCCGGTATCGCCCATCGTCAGCTGGTACTGCTCCGGACGGGCACCGATGCCCTCGGCCCAGGCTTTGACCAGGAACGGCGCTGGCTGGTGGAAGACGAAATAATCGATGTCATCGCTGCCCAGGCCGGCCTTTTCCAACGCCCGGCGCATCGCGATCGGCACGTTGGTCGGGACGAAGCTGGCCATCTTGTTCTGGCCGTCGCTGAACAACGAGAAATACAGCCGCGGCTTGGCCTCGCCGGTCGGGTTTTCCGGCAGGCGCCAGCGACCGGTGGCCACTTCATAGAACGTGGCGTCGCTGTGTTCGGCCGAAGCCAGCAGATCGCAGCTGTCGTCGTCGCCGCGGGTCAGCAGGGCCACCGCGCAGCCATCGGCGAACAGGGTCGAGGTACGCGAGGTGAAGTCGAGCAGGTTGGAGATGTACTCGCTGCACACCACCAGCACTTTCTCGGCCTTGCCCTGGCGGATCATGCTCGCTGCCAGGCGCAGGTTGAGCAGGAAGCTGGCGCACTCCATCTGCGAATCCAATGGCAGCGCCCGGCTCAGGCCGAGCTGCTTGGACAGCACGTTGGCCATGCGCGGATAGAGACGCCCGCGCAGGTCCGGCAGGACATCGCCGGCGTCGGTCATGATCGGCGAGGAAGCCGAACAGATCAGCATGTCCACGCTATCCGGCGCGGTATCGCTGCTGCGCAGCAGGCGCTCGGCGGCCCGGACCACCAGGCTGAACTCGTTCTCACCGTTCCGCGGGTCGAAATAGCCCCGCCGATTGACGCCCCAGAATTGCCACCAGGACTCGCTGAGGTCCGGTACCGCAGCGAACACCGGATCGTCGTTTTCGTAGCTGCGAGCCGGAAGTTCACAGGTGATCGCTGCCAGTTTGACCTTATGCATGAGCTTCTTCCGCCAGTTCCAGGGTCACGCCCTCCACCACCATGCCGAACGGATCGAAGCTGATGAGCAGCAGTTCATCCAGACGGTCGCGCTGTGCCGCGCGCAGTTGCGACGCCAGCTCGAACGGCCCCAGGCAACGACCATCGGGCCGTCCCTGGCCGAACCATTCCTCGCGCACCCAGTTCAGTTGCGGGAAGTCCCCGGCCAGACGGGTGAATCCGGCGCGTACCGCTTCGGGCAATCCAGGTTGGGCCGGCAGGTTGAGGTGCCCCTTGACGTCGCCTACCTGGCGAATATCGGTATTCAGCGGAATGCTCAGCGGCAGCCATTCCTGCGCCGGATCACCGCCCAGCGCACCGCGACGGAACGCGGCCTTGCCGGTCGGCCGGCAGAGCAGCGCCAGGGCGCCGTCGGCAAGGGCGAAGCCGGACTCGCTGTCCACTTCCAATCCCTGGCTGGATTCGCCGCGCACGACCAGGACGTTGCGATAGCCCTGGTCGCTGGCGAGGGTATCGACCACGTAGAGGGCGCGAGCCAGGCTCGAGTCGGTGAGGTCGAAGACATGCGCGCGATTCGCGCCGAGGACCTTCTGCAACGGATGGCCGATCTTCGGCGCCATGATGTCGCGGTTCTCGATCAGATGGTCGGGAGACAGGGCGAGGCCGACGATCAGGTCGATCTCCTCGGGCTTGACCGCCGCCTCGTCCAGGGCTTCGCGAACCGCCGGCAGCAAGCGCTGCATCAGCATCTCGTCGCCCTGGGCGCGAGGGCGTTCGCCTCCCAGCGGCCCCTCCAGACACACATAGGATGGGGGCAGGTTCACCCCCACAGCCTGAATCAACA
>NZ_SCND01000611.1:0-1796 GCF_005503585.1 Pseudomonas sp. 2VD | reverse complement strand
GATCGAGGACTGGGCGCGCAGCCAGGGCAGCGAGGTGCACTGTTTCCTGATCGACGTCGCCCGCTTCGGCCAGGACGAACGCGAAGACCGGAAGGAGCCCGGCGGCGACGGCAATACCCAGCACTTCCTGCTGCTCGACGAGTTCTACCGCAGCGCGATCTGGCTCGGCGGACGCACCCCTCTGTGGTGGCTGGTGCCGCCGGCCCATGAACGGCGCTACGACGAATACTGTCGGACCCTGCTCGGCAAACGCTTCATCCGCGCCGAAGAGGTGCTCGACCTCGGCCACCTGGCGCACATCCCCGCCCGGGAGTTCATCGGCGCCGGCCTCTGGCAGTTGTCCAAGGCCATCGATTCGCCCTACAAGTCGCTGCTCAAGCTGCTGCTCACCGAGGCCTACGCCAGCGAGCACCCGCGGGTCCGCTGCGTCGCCCTGCGCTTCAAGGAGCAGGTATTCGCCGGCCAGCTCGATCTCGACGAACTGGACCCCTACGTCCTGGTCTATCGCCATCTCGAACGCTACCTGCGGGAACAGCAGGCGCCGGAACGCCTGGAACTCGTGCGGCGCTGCCTGTACCTCAAGGTCGGGCGCAAGCTCGGCGGTCGCCAGCGCCAGGCGCAGAAGGGCTGGCAGCACCTGTCGATGGAGCGGCTCGTCGCGGAATGGCAATGGGAGCCTCGCCGCTTGGCCCTGCTCGACAGCCGCAGCCAGTGGAAGATGCGCCAGGTGATGGAAGAGCGTCGCACGGTGGTCAACGAACTGACCTACAGCTACCGCCTGCTGTTCCAGATCGCCCGCCAGCAAGGCGCTGACAGCGGCATCGACAGCCGCGACCTGGGCCTGCTCGGCCGCCGCCTGTATGCCGCCTTCGAGCGCAAGGCAGGCAAGGTGGAGAACATCAACCCGGGGATCGCCCCGGATCTCGGCGAAGACGTCCTGACCCTGGTCCAGCTGCCCGCCGACGACGACCGCGAGCAGGCGCAGTGGGCGATCTTCCCCGGTGCCCTGGGCGCTCACCAGTGGCCTGACTACGCGCCGCTGAAACGCAGCCTCAGGCTGGTCGAGCTGCTCGCCTGGTGCCATCGCAACGGCGTTATCGACAGCGCCACCCGGCTGTCCCTGCATCCCGGCCAGAGCGACCTCGGCGATGCCGAACTGGACAATCTCCTGGGCAGCCTGCGGCAGTTCCTGCCGGTCCCCCTGGCGACCGTGGACGACGCCGACCTGCTGCAACCGCGTCGGCTCAAGAGCGTCCTGCTGCTGGTCAACGTCGGTGTCGACCCGCTGCGCCACCACAGCCAGATGAACCTGCACATGGCTACCGGGCGTACCGACGTGCTCGGTTATGCCGGGGTGCGCGACAACCTGGTGCTGACCCTCGACCAGCTCAGCCTCAACAGCTGGAACGAACTGACGGTGCGCCATTACGCAGGCCCCCAGGCGCTGCCCGAGTGCCTTGCCGAGTTCCTCGACGCCGTCCGCGAAAAGCCCGGAAGCCCGCCGCAGCCACCCGAACTGATGGTGCGCTGCTTCTGTCGCAACCGGGCCGCCGCCATCGCCGTGCGGGTCGAAGAGCTGTTCCGCGAAACCTACGGGCAACTGCTTGGCGGCCAGCCGAGCCGCTACCTGCTGCAGATCCGCCAGCAGTACCACCTGCTGGAAATGTCGCCGGAGGCGGTCAGCCACGAGAGCCTGCCCGACCTGCCGAGCCTGCTCCAGCACCTGGGCCGCGAGCGCGATGGCTACAGCGCCCTGAAGCTGGATCGCCACGCCCTGGAAGGCGAGGACCTCGGGC
>NZ_SCND01000610.1:0-1817 GCF_005503585.1 Pseudomonas sp. 2VD | reverse complement strand
CCGCCTTCTGCGGTCACGTCGACCTTGGTACCGGCATCCGCACGGCACTGGCGCAGATCGTCGCCGAAGAGTTGGACGTCGCGTTCGAGCAGGTCGAGATGATCCTCGGCGACACCCGTCGCACACCGGACCAGGGGCCGACCATCGCCAGCGCCAGCATCCAGGTCAGCGCCGTGCCGCTGCGCCAGGCCGCCGCCGAAGCCCGGCGCTTCCTCCTGCGCCAGGCCGGAAGCCATTTCCCGGTGCATCCGGACAGCCTGCGCAGCGAAAACGGCCAGGTCTTCGCCGCCGCCAATCCGCAGCGACGGATCGGCTACGGCGAGTTGCTGCGAGGCCAGCGCTTCAACCTGAACATCGACGGCAAGGCGCCGCTCAAGCCGCGCAGCGAGTACCGCCTGGTCGGCAAGCCGGTGCGTCGGGTGGACATCCCGGCGAAGCTGACCGGTCAACTGACCTATGTCCATGACATGCGCCTGCCCGGCATGCTGCATGGGCGAGTGGTACGCCCGCCCTATACCGGCGCGGATGTCAGCGCCCCGCTCGGCAGCGGCCTGCTGGCGGTGGACGAAAGCTCGGTCGCCGGGCTGCCGGGGCTGGTCAAGGTGGTCGTGATCGGCGACTTCGTCGGCGTGGTCTGCGAACGCGAGGAGCAGGCGATCCGCGCCGCGCGCCAGCTCAAGGTGCGCTGGAAGGACTGGCAGGGCCTGCCGCCGCTGGAACCCGACCGGCTCGAGGACACGCTTCGCCGGCATCCGAAGAAGCCACGCACGCTGCACGACTCGCCCGGTCTCGAGCAGCACCTCGCGGGCATCGCCCGGCCGCTGTCGGCCACCTATGTCTGGCCCTACCAGTTGCACGCCTCCATCGGCCCTTCCTGCGCCCTCGCCGAGGTCGATGCGCAGCGCGCTCGCGTCTGGTCCGGCACGCAGAACCCGCACGACCTGCGCAACGACCTGGCCAGGCTGCTGCAGCGCGAGACCGGGGACATCGAGGTGATCCGCATGGAAGCCGCCGGCTGCTACGGACGCAACGGCGCCGACGACGTCAGCGCCGACGCCGTGCTTCTGGCGCAGGCGGTGGGCCGGCCGGTGCGGGTACAACTGATGCGCGAACAGGAACATGGCTGGGAACCGAAAGGCACCGCGCAACTGATCGAGGTCCGCGGCGGTCTCGACGAGCAAGGCCGGGTGGCGGCCTACGACTTCGCCACCTGCTACCCCTCCAACGGTGCGCCGACCCTGGCCCTGCTCCTCACCAGGCGGATCCCGGCCACCCCGCAGGTGGCCGACATGGGCGACCGCACCGCGATCCCGCAATACCGCTACCCGCGGATGCGGGTGGTGGCCAACGACGCCGCCCCCATCGTCCGCGCGTCCTGGATGCGCGGCGTCTCGGCGCTGCCGAACGTGTTCGCCCATGAGTCCTACGCCGACGAACTGGCGCACCTGGCCGGCATCGACCCCATCGCCTTCCGCCGCCGCTACCTGGACGACCAGCGCGCCCTGGCGCTGATCGACGCCCTGGTCGCCCGCGCCGGCTGGCAGCCACGCACCTCCCCCAACCCAGAGGCGCGCCGGGACGGCGTGCTGAAGGGACGCGGCTTCGCCTATGCGCGCTACTTCCACAGCAAGTTTCCCGGTTTCGGCGCCGCCTGGGCCGCCTGGATCGTCGACGTCGAGGTGAACCCGGAGAACGGCGCGGTGCGCGTCGCCAAGGTCTGGGTCGCCCATGACTGCGGGCAGATGGTCAATCCCGATGGGGTCAGGCACCAGGTCCACGGCAACGTCATCCAGTCCACCAGCCGGGTACTCAAGGAG
>NZ_SCND01000609.1:0-1845 GCF_005503585.1 Pseudomonas sp. 2VD | reverse complement strand
GGGGGGACGGGCCGGCCCCGCGGTTGAACGGAGATCCCGACGTGGGGGCCGGGAACGCACAAAGGAACCAAGAGTGCCCCATCGGGCGCCGGATCGCATCCCCGACGTGTCTACAAAGGTTTTCCGCCGACGCGCGGGCTCAGCCGGCAAGCTCCTCCAGGGTGCGCCCGCGGGTCTCGATGCCGAAGGCCCAGACCACCAGGGCGGCGACGCCGAAACAGAGGGCGCCGAGGGTGAACACCCCGCCCTGGCCGGTGAGCGGCAGGACCAGCCCGGTGACCAGCGGGCCGAGCAGCGAGCCGATTCGCCCGACCGCCGAGGCGAAGCCCGAGCCGGTGGCGCGCGCGGAGGTCGGATAGAGTTCCGGCGTATAGGTGTAGAGCACCGCCCACATGCCGAACAGGAAGAACTGCATGGCCAGGCCGAAGCCGATCAGCAGCGCCAGGCTGCCGCCGAACACCGCGGTCTGGCCGTAGGCGTAGGCCATCGCGCCGCCGCCGAGGAGCATCAGCACGCAGCTCGGCTTGCGGCCCCAGCTTTCCACCAGCCAGGCCGCGCAGAGGAAGCCGGGTATCCCGGCCAGCGAGATCAGCACCGTGTAGTACACCGACTGGGTGACGGCGAAGCCGGATTGCTGGAGCAGCGCGCTGAGCCAGGAGGTCAGGCCGTAGAAACCGAGCAGGGCGAAGAACCACAGGCCCCAGACGGTCAGGGTGCGGCGCCGGTAGGCTGGCGACCAGAGTTCGGCGAAGGCGCTGAAGAAGCCCGGACGGCTGCGTTCCCGCTGCGGCTGGCGCAGCGGCGGCGGCAGCTCGGTCAGGCCCAGCGAACGCATCACCCGTGCTTCTATGTCGCGCAATACCCGGTCCGCCTGTTCGCGCCGGCCGGCCTGCTCCAGCCAGCGCGGCGACTCGGGAATCAGGAAGCGGATGGCGAGGACGAACACCGCCGGCAGCGCCAGCACCAGGAAAATGCTGCGCCAGCCGGTCAGCGGCAGGAGGAAGTAGGACAGGCAGCCGGCGGCGACGAAGCCCAGCGGCCAGAAGCCGTCCATCAGCGCAATGTACTTGCCGCGGCGGCTGGCCGGGATCATCTCCGACAGCAGCGACTGGGCGATGGGAAACTCCATCCCCATGCCGATCCCCAGCAATACCCGGTAGAAGGTCAGGCTGCCGAGGTCGCCGGCGGTGGAGCACAGGTAGCTGGCCAGGCCCCAGAGCACGATGCTGGCCTGGAATACCGGCTTGCGTCCGAAGCGGTCGGCGAGCATGCCCGACAGGGCCGCGCCGATCACCATGCCGAAGAAGCTCGAGCTGGCCAGCAGCCCGGCCTGCGCCGAGTCGAGCCCGAACTCGGCTTTGATCGAGCCGAGCAGGAAGGTCATCATCGCCAGGTCCATCGAGTCGAAGAAGAACGCCAGCGCGATGATCACGAAGATCAGTCGGTGATACGGACTCAGCGGCAGCCGTTCGAGGCGTTCGGCGGCGGATGCGGGCGCGTCGGGCATGACCTGGTTCCTCTGGGCGGCGGGCGTCGAACGAGTCTGCGATCGCCGCCCGCGCCGCGCTTGCCTGGCGGCGACCCGGCGTCGAGCCGATTGCGACGCCGGCGCTGGCCGTCGCGCCGCGCGAATAAAGCCTGCGCGCCGGCGCGGCAACCGTTAGGCTATGCACCTGTCCATTTTCACGTGCAATGCCGAGGTCTCCCTTGTTCAGCCAATTTCCCCTCCACGAACGCCTGCTGAAGGCACTGGAAAGCCTGTCCTTCAGCGAGCCGACGCCGGTCCAGGCCGCGGCCATTCCCAAGGCGCTGGAGGGGCACGACCTGCGGGTCACGGCGCAGACC
>NZ_SCND01000608.1:0-1854 GCF_005503585.1 Pseudomonas sp. 2VD | reverse complement strand
CACTGGCTGTTCAGGTTGCCCATGGCAGGCATCCTCGCGCGCCTGCTGCTGCGCCGCGTCGACGCGCTATCCGGAAGCCGTTGGCGGCAGGGCCCGGAAGACGAGCCGGTCGGCGTGGCGCTGGAGGTCCTGCGTTGGCATGGGCTGTTCGGCCGCTTCGGCGAGCCGGGCAACGACTGGTGGAAGGGGCTCGCCGCAGTCGACGTGCCGCTATTGGCGGTCGCCGGGGCTGGGGACCGGCAGGACCCGTCCTGGGCCTGTCGCAAGTTGTTCGAGCAGTTCGCCTCGTCCGAGCGCGAATACCTGTTGCTCGGACGCGAGGCTGGCTACGCCGAGGACTACGGGCATATCGAGATGCTGATCGGCAAGGCGGCCCAGCTAGAGGTCTGGCCCTTGGTGGAGCGCTGGCTGCGCCAGCGATCGCCGGCGGGCGACGAATCCGCGTGGAGTGAGGCGCTAGACGTATCGGAAGCCGGAATCAGCGGCTAACATGTGACGCAAATGGCGGCTCCGGTCACGCCGGCGCCGCCGGGGCGGGCGGCCGATGATCCTCCGGAGCTGCCCGAGCCGATCCCTTCACCCACAGGAGCTTCCCATGCATTACGTCACTCCCGATCTGTGCGATGCCTATCCTGAGCTGGTCCAGGTCGTCGAACCCATGTTCAGCAACTTCGGCGGCCGCGACTCCTTCGGCGGCGAGATCGTCACCATCAAGTGCTTCGAAGACAATTCGCTGGTCAAGGAGCAGGTCGACAAGGACGGCAAGGGCAAGGTCCTGGTCGTCGATGGCGGTGGTTCGCTGCGCCGCGCCCTGCTGGGCGACATGCTGGCCGAGAAAGCGGCGAAGAACGGCTGGGAAGGGATCGTCGTATATGGCTGCATCCGTGACGTCGACGTGATCGCCCAGACCGACCTCGGCGTCCAGGCCCTGGCCAGTCATCCGCTGAAGACCGACAAGCGCGGCATCGGCGATCTGAACGTCGCCGTGACCTTCGGCGGCGTCACCTTCCGCCCCGGCGAGTTCGTGTATGCCGACAACAACGGCATCATCGTTTCTCCGCAGGCCTTGAAGATGCCCGAATAGGGCTTTTTAACACCCGTTCCGGCCCCGGTGACGCAGGCAGCGTCCCGGGGCTTTTTGCTGGAATGAACCCGAGGCGCGCATATGGGTCTCAGGACTGGCTTTAAGGTTATGCCGCAAGTCCATGAATTGACTGGTACCGGACTTGTGTTTTTACTGTCGAAATGGTCGTTTTACCAAGGGAAGCGCAATGCAAGCGTACGAGTCGGGTGACGAGCGCGGCTTGATCTATGGCTACGTCCTCAACGGGCGCGGCGGCGGACGCCGTGTCGGACGCAACCAGATAGCGGTGCTCGACCTGCTGCCGGAGGAGAGCCTTTGGCTGCACTGGGACCGCGGCGTACCGGAAGCGCAGGCCTGGCTGCGGGATTCCGCGGGGCTCAGCGAGTTCGCCTGCGATCTGCTGCTGGAGGAGGCGACTCGCCCCCGTTTGCTCGATCTCGGGGCCGAAAGCCTGCTGGTGTTCCTCCGTGGAGTGAACCTGAATCCGGGCGCGGAGCCGGAAGACATGGTTTCGCTGCGGGTATTCGCCGACGCGCGCCGGGTGATCTCGCTGCGCCTGCGGCCGCTGAAGGCGGTGGCCGATCTGCTCGAGGACCTGGAGGCGGGGAAAGGGCCGAAGACGGCATCCGAGGTCGTGTACTACCTCGCGCACTACCTGACCGATCGCGTCGACACGCTGATCAGCGGGATAGCCGACCAGCTCGATGCTGTCGAGGAACTGGTCGAGGCGGACGAGCGCGCCAGTCCCGACCAGCACCAGTTGCGTACCC
>NZ_SCND01000060.1:0-22524 GCF_005503585.1 Pseudomonas sp. 2VD | reverse complement strand
TATCCGCGCCATCGCCAGTCCGGAAGGAGCCTGCTGCGTCGAGCGTCTGCTGGAGCCGTATCCGTCGATGCTCGAGCGCCAACTGGCGCGCATGCACGACCGCGCCCGCCCGTGACCACCCTGATCACCCACCCGCTGCCGGTCCTGGCGGTGGGACTGGCCCTTGGCAGCCGGGTGATCCCGCCACGCCTGCTGCTGGCAGGCATGCTCGCCGCCTGCCTGCCGGACTTCGACGTAGTCGCCTTCAAGCTCGGCATCGCCTATCACGATGCCTTCGGCCATCGCGGCTTCAGCCATTCGCTATTGTTCGCCGCGATCCTCGGCGCGCTCGCCGCCCTCGCCTGCCGGCCGCTGCATAGCGGACCGCTGAAAGCCGGGCTGTGGGTGGCGCTGGCCACCGCCTCGCACAGCCTGCTGGACGCGATGACCAATGGCGGGCTGGGCGTCGCCTGGTTCTGGCCCTGGAGCGACGCCCGCTACTTCATGCCCTTCCATCCGATCGCCGTGTCGCCGATCGGTCTGTCGCGCTTCCTCAGCGAACGCGGATTGCTGGTGCTGCAATCGGAGGCGCGCTGGGTCTGGCTGCCCTGCCTGCTGCTGGCGCTCGCCGGCATGGCCCTGCGCTTCCTGTTGCGCCGCTCACGCTGACGCCGAAACGAAAAAGCCCCGCTTCGGCGGGGCTTGTTCCTGGTCGGCTCTCGACAATCAGAACCGATAGACCTCGGCATCGGTGCGAATCGGCACCACCAGCGGCATTTTCGGACCTTCCTCTTCCTTGGCCTTCGGCTTGGCCACCGGCTTGCGCGCGGTCGCCGGCGGCGGCGCCTCGGCCGCCACGGCGATCGGCTTGACGTCCTTGGCCAACTGCGCCGCCAGGCGCTTGAGCAGGTCGCTCTGGGCACGGATCTGGTCGCCGATGCTGCCCTGGTGCCGTTCTTCCTCGTGGAACACCCGGCTGTCCTTCAGGTCGCCCTTCTGGTCCAGCAGGCGCCAGCGCGCCTCGATCACCGCCGGCTGCTTGGGGCCGGAGTCGAGGCGACTGATGGTCAGCATCACCTGGACCTGGGGGGTGAAACCGGGTTTTTCCGGGAACAGCGCCAGGCGGCTGCTGCCCAGCTCGCTGGACATCTGCCGCAGCAGTTGCTGGCTGACATTGGTCTCCAGGTTACCGGCCCAGCGCGCGTCGGTGGACAGGCTGAGAATACCGTCGGCCTGCCGCTGCACCATCACATCGCGCTTGAGATAGTCGGCCAGTTGTACCGGGCCGAGCAGGACGGCCGCACCGCCATCCTTTTTCGGTACTGCGGCGGCACCGACGTCCAACTGGTAGAGCTGGGCCGGCGGATGGACCGCACAACCCGTCAGCCCGAGCAGGCTGACGAGGGAAAGACATGCGAAGACGCGCCACGCGCTCATCGAGAACCACCGTATTTCGCCGAAGATCGGCACTACTGATGCAAGACTTGAATTCTACTGGCCACCCGCCATCGGAAACGGCGGCCGAAGGGGCGTATCATCCCCTAACCAGCGCCATAGCTCCAGAGGCAGAGCGTATTCCGAAACCGGTTTCGGACCACCTGCGTCAGGGGAAAACCCGGCGGAACCCGCCAGGGAGACGACATTCCCCCGGAAAGCCGGCCTCGGAAGAGGCCGCTTTCGCCATTCTCTTGCGGATATGCGAGAGATCGGAGACCGGTAACGGCTCATTTCAATCCTGTGGCGGAATATCCACCAGCAGGCTGTCGACGCGCTGGAAACCGCGCGGCAGCTTGTTGCCTCGCCGGCCCCGCTCCCCCTTGTAGTGTTCCAGGTCGTCGCCCTTGAGCGACAGGGTACGCTTTCCAGCCTGCAGGACCAACGTCGCCCCGGCTGGCAGAACAGCCAGGTCGGTGAGGTACTCCTCGCGGCTGGCCACGCGTTCGCCGGGGATGCCGATGATCTTGTTGCCCTTGCCCTTGCCGAGCTGCGGCAGGTCGGAGACCTTGAACAATAGCAGACGGCCCTCGGTCGTCACGGCCGCCAGCCAATCCTGCTCCACATCGCGCACCGGGCGCGGCGCCACCACGGCGGAGCCGTTGGGCAGGCTGAGCAGGGCCTTGCCGGCCTTGTTCTTGGCTTGCAGGTCCTCGCCCTTGACCACGAAACCATAGCCGGCGTCGGAAGCGATCACGAACAGCGCATCGTCGTCCGGCAGCAGCACGCATTCGAAGCTGGCCCCCGGCGGAGGCGTCAGCCGGCCGCTGAGTGGCTCGCCCTGGCCTCGCGCGGACGGCAGGCTGTGGGCCGGCAGCGAGTAGCTGCGCCCGGTGGAGTCGATGAACACCGCATACTGGTTCGAGCGTCCCGGCGCGGCGGCCTTGAAGCCGTCGCCGGCCTTGTAGGAGAGGCCGGCGGCGTCGATGTCGTGGCCCTTGGCGCAACGCACCCAGCCTTTTTCCGAGAGCACCACGGTCACCGGTTCGGTGGGCATCAGCTCGGTTTCCGACAGCGCGCGGGCCTCGGCGCGGGCGACGATCGGCGAACGGCGGTCGTCGCCGTAGGTCTCGGCGTCCTTGATCAGCTCCTCGCGCACCAGCTTCTTCAGCTTGGCCTCGCTGCCGAGCAGGGTCTGCAGGCGCTTCTGCTCCTTCAGCAACTCTTCCTGCTCGCCGCGGATCTTCATCTCTTCCAGGCGTGCCAACTGGCGCAGGCGGGTGTCGAGGATGTAGTCGGCCTGCACCTCGCTGAGTTCGAAGCGCTCCATCAGCACCGCCTTGGGCTGATCCTCGGTGCGGATGATGTGGATCACCTCGTCGAGGTTGAGGAAGGCGATCAGCAAGCCATCCAGCAGATGCAGGCGGCGCTCGACCTTGTCCAGGCGGAACTGCAGGCGTCGACGCACGGTGCCGATGCGGAACTGCAGCCACTCCGAGAGCAACTGGCGCAGGTCCTTGACCTGCGGCTTGCCGTCGAGGCCGATGATGTTCAGGTTGACCCGGTAGCTGGTTTCCAGGTCGGTGGTGGCGAACAGATGGGTCATCAGCTCTTCGACATCGACCCGGTTCGAACGCGGGATGATGACGATGCGGGTCGGGTTCTCGTGGTCCGACTCGTCGCGCAGGTCGGCCACCATCGGCAGCTTCTTGGCCTGCATCTGCCCGGCGATCTGTTCCAGCACCTTGGAACCGGACACCTGGTGCGGCAGGGCGTGGATGACGATGTCGCCGTCCTCGACGCGGTACACCGCGCGCATGCGCACCGAACCGCGGCCGGTCTCGTAGACCTTCTGCAGGTCGGCGCGCGGGGTGATGATCTCGGCTTCGGTGGGGAAGTCCGGGCCCGGCACGTGTTCGCACAATTCGGCGACCGTCGCGCCCGGCTGGTCGAGCAGGCGCACGCAGGCCGACGCGACTTCCCGCAGGTTGTGCGGCGGCACGTCGGTGGCCATGCCCACCGCGATGCCGGTGGTGCCGTTGAGCAGCAGGTTGGGCAGGCGGGCCGGCAGCACGGCCGGCTCGTCGAGGGTGCCGTCGAAGTTCGGTACCCAGTCCACGGTACCCTGGCCCAGTTCGCTGAGCAGCACCTCGGAATAGCGCGACAGGCGCGCCTCGGTATAACGCATGGCGGCGAAGGACTTGGGATCGTCCGGCGCCCCCCAGTTGCCCTGGCCGTCCACCAGCGGATAGCGATAGGAGAACGGCTGCGCCATCAGCACCATGGCCTCGTAGCAGGCCGAGTCGCCGTGCGGGTGGAACTTGCCGAGCACGTCGCCGACGGTGCGCGCCGACTTCTTGTGCTTGGAATCGGCATCCAGCCCCAGTTCGCTCATGGCGTAGACGATGCGTCGCTGCACCGGTTTCAGGCCGTCGCCGATATGCGGCAGGGCGCGGTCCATGATCACGTACATGGAATAATTCAGATAGGCCTGCTCGGTGAACTCGGCCAACGACCGGCGTTCGACCCCTTCCAGGCTCAGATCGAGGGATTCGCTCATGCGTACCTCACGGAGAAGTGTTTTGGCGCAGCACCAGGGTGCCGTCGCGCTGGGTGAATTCGAGTTGTTTCAGGGCGCTCATGCCGAGTAGCACCTCATCGCCGTCCATGCCCGGCGCAATCAGCGCCGCGACCCCGGACAGGCGGATATCACCGAGTTGCAGCTGGTCCAGCCGCGTGCGCCAGCCCGTGGCGCGGCCGTTGGCCGTGCTCAGGGTGATCGGCGCGCCGCGCTCCAGCGCGAGTCTTGCCGCCAGGGCTTCCGGCACCGCCACCTGGGTCGCCCCGGTATCGAGCAGGAAGGTCACGCCCTGGCCGTTGATCTGCCCGTTCAGCAGGTAATGGCCCTGGCGGCTGCTGGCCAGGCGCAACTCGACGTAGCCGTCGCCATGGATCGATTGCGGCGCCTGGTTCGGGTTGCGCTGTCGATCTTCCCAGACGCCGAAATAGCGCGTCGCCAGCGCCAGCCCGGCGATCCAGGCCAGCACCAGCATGATCCGTCCCAGCCGCTGACCGGGCGCCTGTTGCGTCACTTGTCCCCCAACCAGCCGCCGGCGGGCGCGGCGAAGCGCAGGACGAAGGGCCGCACGTCGCCATCGGCGCGCGCATGGTCGCCATTGTCGATGCCCAGCCAGGCGCCCTTGTCGTCCAGCGACAGGGCTTCCGCGACGCCATAAGGCAGCTCGTAGCGACGCTCCGGCGCCAGGACCGCCGAGGCGAACGACCAGCAGCGCTCGACCTTGGCCTGGGCCAGGTCGCGGCGGCAGATCTGATGCGCCAGGCGCTCCAGGGTGAACAGCTTGCCGCGGTAGAAGGCGAGGTCGGAGAAATCCTTCGGCAGCTTGCGCGCGCTGCCCAGTTCCGGCGGCGGCTCGATCTTGCCGCCCTCGGCGAGCAGTACGCAGCTGCCCTCGCAGCGCCAGGCACTGTTGTCGCGGTGGGCCACCAGCAGGCCGCGGCGCTCGCGCTCGGCAGCCAGCCAGAGGCGCTTGCCCTCGGGGTCGACGGCGATCCCTTCGAACAGCGCGTTGAAATTCATCAGCATGCCGCTGGCCCGCGCTTGCGGCAGCAGGCCGGGCGGCAGGCGCAGCCAGTTCGGCGCGCCGCTCACCGGCAGTTGCAGGACCGCCGCGTGCGCCTCGCTGACCAGGTAGCGATTGCCGGCGGCATCGCAGGCGATGCCTTCGAAGTCGAGGTTGCCGCCGCGCACCAGGCCACTGAGCCAGACCCGCGTGCTCATGCCCCAGGGCAACCCGCTGTCCGGCGGGGTCGGAGCGATGAAACTCTCGGCCTCGGCCTGCCAGGGCTGGTCGGAGCCTTCGGCCGAGGGTTGCAGGCGATACAGGCGGTCGTCGTCGCGGTCGGAAACCGTCCACAGCGCGCCGCCACACCAGGCCAGCCCGGAGAGGTTGCCGCCGCGCATGCCCTCCACCGCATGTTCGGAGATGAAGCTCAAGGCTGCCGGAACCGGTGGCTCTGGCGGCGCCTCGGCCGCCTGGACCAGGCCCCCGAACAGGCCGAGGATGGCCAGCAGGCGGCGCATCAGACCAGCACCTCGGCCAGGTTGCCCTTGCTTTCCAGCCAGGACTTGCGGTCACCGGCGCGCTTCTTGGCCAGCAGCATGTCCATGATCTCCAGGGTACCGGTGGCGTCCTCCAGGGTGAGCTGGACCAGCCGTCGGGTATTCGGATCCATGGTGGTCTCGCGCAGTTGCAGCGGATTCATTTCGCCAAGGCCCTTGAAGCGGGTGACCTGCGGCTTGCCGCGCTTCTTCTCGGCGGCCAGGCGCTCGAGGATGCCGTCGCGCTCGGCTTCGTCGAGGGCGTAGTAGATTTCCTTGCCGAGGTCGATGCGGTACAGCGGCGGCATCGCCACGTAGACGTGGCCGGCTTCCACCAGCGGGCGGAAATGGCGGACGAACAGCGCGCAGAGCAGCGTGGCGATGTGCAGCCCGTCGGAGTCGGCATCCGCGAGGATACAGATCTTGCCGTAGCGCAGCTGAGCCAGGTCGCTGGCGCCCGGATCGACGCCGATGGCTACCGCGATGTCGTGGACCTCCTGGCTGGCAAGCACCTCGCCGCCGTCCACTTCCCAGGTGTTCAGGATCTTTCCGCGCAGCGGCATGATCGCCTGGAATTCCTTGTCCCGCGCCTGCTTCGCCGAGCCGCCGGCGGAGTCGCCCTCGACCAGGAACAGTTCCGCGCGCATCGGTTCCTGTCCGGCGCAGTCGGCCAGTTTGCCGGGCAGCGCCGGCCCCTGGGTGATCTTCTTGCGCTCGACCTTCTTGCCCGCCTTGAGGCGACGCCCGGCGTTGCTGATCGCCAGTTCCGCCAGTTGCAGGCCGATTTCGGCGTGCTCGTTGAGCCACAGGCTGAAGGCGTCCTTCACCACGCCCGAGACGAACGCCGCCGCCTCGCGGGACGACAGGCGCTCCTTGGTCTGCCCGGAGAACTGCGGTTCCTGCATCTTCATCGAGAGGACGAAGGCGATCCGTTCCCAGACGTCCTCGGGCGCCAGCTTGACGCCGCGCGGCAACAGGTTGCGGAACTCGCAGAATTCGCGCATGGCGTCAAGCAGGCCCTGGCGCAGGCCGTTCACATGGGTGCCGCCCTGGGCCGTGGGAATCAGGTTGACGTAGCTTTCCTGCACCGACTCACCGCCCTCGGGCAGCCACAGCAGGGCCCAGCTCACCGCTTCCTTGGAACCTTCGAGGTTGCCGCAGAAGGGTTCATCGGGCAGGCGCGGCAGCTCGGCGACCGCGTCGGTCAGGTAGGAGCGCAGGCCGTCCTCGAAGTGCCACTCGACGCGCTCGCCGGTGTTCTTGTCCTCGAACACCACGCTCAGGCCCGGGCACAGCACCGCCTTGGCCTTGAGCACATGCTTGAGGCGGCTGACCGAGAACTTCGCCGAATCGAAATACTTCGGATCCGGCCAGAAATGCACGCTGGTACCGGTATTGCGCTTGCCGACCGTGCCGATGACTTCCAGATCGCTGTCCTTGAAGCCGTCGGCGAAGGTCATCCGGTACTCGTTGGCGTCGCGCTTGACGCGTACCTCGACCCGGGTCGAGAGCGCGTTCACCACCGAGATGCCGACCCCGTGCAAGCCGCCGGAGAACTGGTAGTTCTTGTTCGAGAACTTGCCGCCGGCATGCAGCTTGGTAAGGATCAGCTCGACGCCCGGCACGCCCTCTTCCGGGTGGATGTCCACCGGCATGCCGCGGCCGTCGTCGATGACTTCCAGCGAGTTGTCCTGGTGCAGGATCACCTGCACGCTCTTCGCGTGGCCGGCCAGGGCTTCGTCGACGCTGTTGTCGATGACTTCCTGGGCCAGGTGGTTGGGGCGGGTGGTGTCGGTGTACATCCCCGGGCGCTTGCGCACCGGGTCGAGGCCGGAAAGGACTTCGATGGCGTCTGCGTTGTAAGTAGCCATGGGGTCTCTATTCAGTCAAAAGTCGAAAAATCGGTGTCGCGCCACAGCGCCGACGGGTAGCCGGCGAACGCCAGCAGCGCCGGCAGGTGCCGGGCGAAGCCCTGGAAGCCGTGGTCGCCGCCGGCCTGGATGCGTAGCGCGCAGGCTCGGTAGAAGGCCTGCGCGGCGCGATAGTCGAGGGTTTCGTCGGCGGTCTGCAGCCATACCTGGTAGCGTTCGGGACGTTGCAGGCGCGTGACTTCCAGTTCGGCCAGCGCCGCCACGTGGTCCTCGGTGAGTTCCCAGGTCTCGCCGCTGTAGTGGTTGGTCTGCGCGCCCAGGTAGCCGTCGAAGGAGCGATGCGGGGCGACCGCCGGATTGACCAGGATCGCCGCCAGGCCATGGCGCTCCGCCAAATGGGTCGCATAGTAGCCACCCAGGGAGCTGCCGACCAGCACCGGTCGCCCGAGCTCGGCGATGGCCCGCTCCAACTGGGCGATGGCCTGCCGTGGGTGATGGTGCAGGGCCGGGACGCGCAGGCCTTCGGCCAGGCCCAAGTGGCCGAAGGCCGCCTGCAGCTGGCGCGCCTTGTGCGATTCGGGCGAACTGTTGAAGCCGTGGATATACAGCAGGGATGGGCTGGTCGCAGTCATCGGGAACGGGCTAATGGGCTTCAACTCGGTAGGGAAAGCCGAACGGTACCAGCTTCCAGGCTTCATCTTCCAGCCTGCGCGCCGATCGGCAACGACGCACGCGGCCGCGGCATCCCGCGACCGGGGGGCATGTCAGTATCCGGCGGTGTCGTAGTCCACTTCGAAGACGACGTCATCGACCCGCGAGATCCCCGTTTCCAGGCGCCCGTCGTCGTGCAGGCGCAACCAGCGGTAGCCCGGCGCCAGGCGGTCGAGGGTGAAGTCGCTGCTGCCGGGGGCGAACTGCACGCAGGTGGACGGCGAAGCCAGCAGGCGCAGCGGGCCGCGCTGGCGGTCGAACTCCTGGTGAATGTGCCCCCACAGCAGGCAGCGCACCTGCGGATAGGGTGCCAGCAGGTCGAACAGCGCCTGCGGGTTGCGCAGGCCGATGGGGTCCATCCAGTCGCTGCCGATCGGCACCGGGTGGTGATGGAAGGAAACCAGCAGGAAGCGTTCGCCAGCGCTGTCGATGGCGCGCCGCAGCAGGTCGAGCTGGTCGTCCTCGAGATAGCCCGGCACCGCGCCGGGAATGCTCGAGTCGAGCAACACCACGCGCCAGTTGCCGACGTCGACGACCTGCTCCAGCAGGTCGCTGCCCTCGGTCGCCCGCTGCATCGGCTCGCGTTCGTCGTGGTTACCGGCGAACCAGCGCAACGGCGCGGCCAGCGGCGCGCTCAACCTGCGGAAGCGTGTGTAGGAATCCAGGCTGCCGTCCTGGGAGACGTCGCCGGTGGCGAGGATCAGGTCGATCCGCGGTTGCTCCCGGGCGACCCGCTCGACCACCTTTTCCAGGCTATGGGCGGTGTCCATGCCGAGCAGGCGCGCGCCGTCCTCGGCGAACAGGTGGCTGTCCGAAAGCTGCACCAGCAGTACGGAGGCGTCGGTGGCGGGAGTGTTCGAATGGCGTGACAAGGGGCCGTCTCCTGAAGGCGAGGCGTCCGCGGTGAATGGGGTGATTATGGTGACCGACGAAAGTGGCGGCAAACCCGGAAAGCGGAACAGATCACAGTTGCGAGGACTACTTTTGGCTTGATGCCATTCAACTGGCCTTTTGCCTGCAACCGCTCAGCGCTGGGCCACCGGCACCATCTCGTGGCCGCAGGCCAGACAGTGGGCGAGCCACTCGCCGAGGAACAGGTTGAGCTGGTTCTTCTCGTCGGGCTGGTGCATCGCCTGGTTCGGGTAGGGATAGATCGCCATCAGCCGCCGCGCCTGTTCGGCGCCGATCACCTCGGCCATCCGTGCATCGTGGTAGACCCGCACTTCCAGCCGCGGCGCCGGCAACCAGGGCAGGCCCAGTTCCTGGCGCACCTGCAGGGTGGTGGTGTACGGGCAGGCCTCGGTCACTTCCAGCGCCAGGACGCCGAGCAGCCGCTCCCCTTCGCTCAGCGCGACCCGGCGCGAGGCCTGTGCCTCGCGCATGTCCGGGAGCAGGCGCATGAGCCGCGCGTAGTTCGCTTCGCAGGTCGCCTGCAGGCTGGCCAGGTCGACCCGGTAGCGCTCGCGCAGCAGGTTCAGGCCCATAGCCCACGCACCTCGGCCCGGTTCAGGGCCAGCCACTGCAGGGCGATGATGCTCGCCGCGTTGTTGATCCGCCCGTCGCGCACGGCCTGCAGCGCATCTTCCAACGGCCAGACGTGGACGCGGATGTCCTCGCCCTCCTCCGGCAAGCCATGCACGCCGCCGACGCCTTCGCTGTCGCAACGGCCGACGAACAGGTGCACCACCTCGTCGGTGCCGCCCGGCGACGGCAGGTACTGGGTTATCGGCCAGAGCGCACCGAGGGTCAGCCCGGCCTCCTCCATCGCCTCGCGATGGGCCACTTCCTCCGGTTGCTCGTCCTTGTCGATCAGGCCGGCGACCAGCTCCAGCAGCCAGGGGTTGGCGAGCTTCTGCATCGCCCCGACGCGGAATTGCTCGATGAGCACCACGCAATCGCGCTGCGGGTCGTAGGGCAGCACGCAGACCGCGTCATGGCGGACGAACAGTTCCCGACTGATTTCCCGGCCCATGCTGCCGTCGAACTGGCGATGCCGCAGGCGCAGGCGATCGAGACGATAGAAGCCGCGGAAGCATTCCTCGCGCTGCACGAGCTCGACGTCACCGGGGGCGGGTTTGAAGGTTTCGGACATCCTCGACTCACTTCACTCGGGTATGTGGGTTTCGCGCCATCCTATCGCGGCCCGGCGCAGGGCGCAGCCACTTTCAGGACGGCTCGGGAAAACTTCGTGGCGCTCGCCGCGCGGGCGTGTTTCCCGGCCACGGCTAAGCCATACTTGGGGTTTGCGCGGGCCGAACTCAAGCGCGGCGCCAGGGTCGAAACGGACTGGTCGACGCTTCGAGCCCGCCCATCCACCGTCGCAAAAGGAATCCCATGCGCCTTCTGAAATTCGCCGCCCTCGGCAGCCTGGTCGTTCTGCTGAGCGCCTGCCAGAGCTTCTTCAAGCCCGGCCTCGACGACCCGCTGCCCACCGAGCGCCTCGCCAGCGAGCACCTGAAGCCCGGCTGCCAGGGCGAACAGTGCCCCTTGGTAAACATCGACACCCTGAAGTTCCCCGACGAACCGCAGCTGGACCCGATCGTCGAGCGCGCCCTGCTGGAAATGACCCGGGAAAACAACGAAACGCCCCTGCCGGCATCGCTGGCGGACTACGAACGGCAGTTCCTGGACAGCGCCGAACCGGGCTGGAGCAGCTACCTGCAAGCCAAGGTGCGCGAACAACATGACGGTCTGGTGATCATCGAGCTTTCCAGCTACCTGTTCACCGGCGGCGCCCACGGCATGCCCGGTCGCGGCTTCATCAACTACGACCGCAGGCAGCACAAGGTGCTGAGCCTGCAGGACATGCTGGTTCCCGGCCAGGAAGAAGCCTTCTGGAAACAGGCCGAGCTGGCACACAAGGCCTGGCTGCTGGCCAACAAGCTCGACCAGGACGCCGATTTCCAGAAGACCTGGCCGTTCCAGCGCACCCCGCACGTGGCATTGACCTTCGGCGCGGTGACGCTGAAGTACGACGCCTACTCCATCGCGCCGTATTCCTATGCCCACCCCGAACTGAAGATCCCGTATCCGCGCCTGAACGGCATCGTCAAGCCGAACCTGTTCCCCGGCCGCGGCTGACGCTTCCGACACCCCGAAGCCCCTCGCCGCGGCGAGGGGCCCGGTGGTGCGGCGCGGCCTACACCTGCCTGTAGATCACCGATCCTTCGTCCTTGAAGCGCGCCGCCTGCTCTTGGAAGCCGGCCTCGATGGCCTTGCTCTCGTCGGACAGGCCGTTCTCCTTGGCGTAGTCGCGGACTTCCTGGGTGATCTTCATCGAGCAGAACTTCGGTCCGCACATGGAGCAGAAGTGCGCGACCTTGGCCGAGTCCTTCGGCAGGGTCTCGTCATGGAACGCCCGCGCGGTGTCCGGGTCCAGGCCAAGGTTGAACTGGTCCTCCCAACGGAACTCGAAGCGCGCCTTGGACAGCGCGTTGTCGCGGATCTGCGCGCCCGGGTGGCCCTTGGCGAGGTCGGCGGCATGGGCGGCGATCTTGTAGGTGATGATCCCGGTCTTCACGTCATCCTTGTTCGGCAGACCCAGGTGCTCCTTGGGCGTGACGTAGCAGAGCATGGCGCAGCCGAACCAGCCGATCATCGCCGCGCCGATGCCGGAGGTGATGTGGTCGTAGCCGGGGGCGATGTCGGTGGTCAGCGGGCCGAGGGTATAGAACGGCGCCTCGTCGCAGCACTCCAGCTGCTTGTCCATGTTTTCCTTGATCAATTGCATCGGCACGTGGCCGGGGCCTTCGATCATCACCTGCACGTCGTGCTTCCAGGCGATCTTGGTCAGCTCGCCGAGGGTTTCCAGCTCGCCGAACTGGGCGGCGTCGTTGGCGTCGGCCACCGAGCCCGGACGCAGGCCATCGCCCAGCGAGAAGCTGACGTCGTAGGCCTTCATGATTTCGCAGATCTCTTCGAAATGCGTGTAGAGGAAGTTCTCCTGGTGGTGCGCCAGGCACCACTTGGCCATGATCGAGCCGCCGCGGGAAACGATGCCGGTGACCCGCTTGGCGGTCAGCGGCACATAGCGCAGCAGCACGCCGGCGTGGATGGTGAAGTAGTCGACGCCCTGCTCGGCCTGTTCGATCAGGGTGTCGCGGAAGATTTCCCAGGTCAGGTCCTCGGCGACGCCGTTGACCTTCTCCAGCGCCTGGTAGATCGGTACGGTGCCGATCGGTACCGGGCTGTTGCGCAGGATCCACTCGCGGGTTTCATGGATGTGCTTGCCGGTGGACAGGTCCATCACCGTGTCGGCGCCCCAGCGGATGCCCCAGGTGAGCTTCTCCACCTCTTCCTCGATCGACGAGCCCAGCGCGCTGTTGCCGATGTTGCCGTTGATCTTCACCAGGAAGTTGCGGCCGATGATCATCGGCTCAAGCTCGGTGTGGTTGATGTTCGCCGGAATGATCGCGCGGCCGCGGGCGACTTCCTCGCGGACGAACTCGGGGGTGATTTCCTTCGGGATGTTGGCGCCGAAGCTGTGCCCCGGGTGCTGCTGGTCGAGCAGGCCGGCGGCCCGGGCTTCCTGCAGCTTCATGTTCTCGCGGATGGCGATGTATTCCATCTCCGGGGTGATGATGCCTTTCTTCGCGTAGTGCATCTGCGAGACGTTGGCGCCCGGCTTGGCCCGGCGCGGCGTGCGCACGTGGGCGAAGCGCAGGGCATCGAGGCTGGCGTCGGCCAGGCGGGCCTGGCCGAACTCGGAGGTCAGGCCGGGGAGGATCTCGGTGTCGCCGCGCTCGTCGATCCAGCGCGAACGCACGTCAGGCAGGCCCTTGCGCAGATCGATGCGGACCTCGGGGTCGGTATACGGGCCGGAGGTGTCGTAGACGAACACCGGCGGGTTCTTTTCGCCGCCGAAGGCGGTGGGGGTGTCGGCGAGGGAGATTTCCCGCACCGGGACGCGGATGTCCGGGCGCGAGCCGGTCAGGTAGACCTTGCGCGAGTTCGGGAAAGGCTGCGTCGACTGGCGGTCGAGCTGCTCAAGGCGGGTGATGTTGTTCTTCTGCGTTGCGCTCATCGATGGCTCTCCTGGGTGATTGTCGGGAGAACCTGGCACGCGGGGCCACCGGGACTGGTGGCGAGAAGGACGCGCCGGCAAGGCAGGCATGGCGCGGACATCTTGTTCCCTACGCGGGTTGCTGCGGTCCGCGCGAGGCGGAACCGGACGCTAGCCCGATCAGGTTCAACGGGATCCGGAACTATCCGATCTCAGCCCCTCGTATAGGGCACCCCGACAAGAACCCCGGCAGTCTAATCAACACCGGCGGGATACGCCAACGGGAAAACGCCCCGCCCGACCGGCAGTCATGGTCCAGTCCGGCGCCCTCTCGCCAGGGAAGACGCAGATCCCCGCACGTTCGCCGGCACATCGATCCGGACTGGCTCTTCGATCAGTTGCCGCGCAGGTGCCTTGACCGCCACCGGTAGCGACCTTAGCCTTGCCCCACCTCGCATCTTTTCCAGGACGAACGAATGCTGCGCAGACTCTCCCTGGCGGCCGCCGTGGCCGCTGCTACCGGTGTCGCCTGGGCCGCCCAGCCGACCCCGCTGCCGACCAAGACCGACCTGATCAGCGTCTACAAGGAAGCCGTCGACAACAACGCCGACCTCGCCGCCGCCCAGGCCGACTACCTGGCGCGCAAGGAAGTGGTGCCCCAGGCCCGCGCCGGCCTGCTGCCGCAACTCGGCGCCGGCGCCCGCGTCGGAGACACCCGGATCGCATTCGACGAGCGTCCGGCGACCGTCAAGCGCAACAGCCAGGTCGTCCAGGCCACCCTCAGCCAGCCGTTGTTCCGCGCCGACCGCTGGTTCCAGTGGCAGGCCGCCAAGGAAACCAGCGACCAGGCCCGGCTGGAATTCTCCGCGACCCAGCAGGACCTGATCCTGCGCAGCGCCGAGACCTACTTCACGGTGCTCCGCGCCCAGGACAACCTAGCCACCAGCAAGGCCGAGGAAGCCGCCTTCAAGCGCCAGCTGGACCAGGCAAACGAGCGCTTCGACGTGGGCCTTTCCGACAAGACCGACGTGCTCGAGGCCCAGGCCAGCTACGACACAGCCCGCGCCAACCGGCTGATCGCCGAACAGCGCGTGGACGATGCCTTCCAGGCCCTGGTGACCCTGACCAACCGCGATTACAGCGCCATCGAGGGCATGCGCCACACCCTGCCAGTGGTGCCGCCGGCGCCGAACGACGCCAAGGCCTGGGTCGACACCGCGGTGCAGCAGAACCTGCGCCTGCTGGCCAGCAACTACGCGGTCAACGCCGCCGAGGAAACCCTCCGCCAGCGCAAGGCCGGGCACCTGCCGACCCTCGATGCCGTGGCCCAGTACCAGAAGGGCGACAACGACGCCCTCGGCTTCGCCAACAGCGCCGCCAATCCGCTGGTGCACTATGGCAAGTATGTCGATGAGCGCAGCATTGGCCTGGAACTGAACATCCCGATCTACAGCGGCGGCCTGACCTCCTCCCAGGTCCGCGAGTCCTACCAGCGCCTCAACCAGAGCGAGCAGTCCCGCGAAGGCCAGCGCCGCCAGGTGGTGCAGGACACCCGCAACCTGCACCGCGCGGTGAATACCGACGTCGAGCAGGTCCAGGCGCGGCGCCAGGCGATCATCTCCAACCAGAGTTCGCTGGAAGCCACCGAGATCGGCTACCAGGTCGGCACCCGCAACATCGTCGACGTGCTCAACGCCCAGCGCCAGCTGTACGCCGCCGTGCGCGACTACAACAACAGCCGCTACGACTACATCCTCGATACCCTGCGCCTGAAGCAGGCGGCCGGCACCCTCAGCCCGGCCGACCTGGAGGCGCTCAGCGCCTACCTGAAGCAGGACTACGATCCGGACAAGGACTTCCTCCCGCCGGACCTGGCCAAGGCCGCCGCCGAGCAGTTACAGAGCAGGCCGCGCCAGCAGTACTAGCACGAGCGAAGACGCCCCCGGTCGGGGGCGTCTTCGCTTGACTGGCCTGGCGCGCGTCGCCCGGGTCAGCGCGCCAGCGGCTGGAGCAGCGCGTCGAACTGCTCCAGCCGCGGGAACCGCAGGGGTTCATCCTGCTCGAGATTTTCCAGCCGCGCCTGGTAGGCGCGCAGGAAGTTGCCGCGCGCTTCCTCGCTGATATATGGCACGTGCCAGGCGACGAAGGGCTCCAGCACTTGCATGCCGACATAGGCCAGGGTACCGCGCAGGATCGGCCGCAGCATGTCCTCCAGCGGCCCGTGGATGGCACCCTCGCCGAACATGTGCTGGCGCCCGCCCAGGGTCAGGCTGACCAGCGCCTTCTTGCCGGCCAGGCCACCCTGGTCGTAGAAGCGCTTGCCGCCATAGCAGACCCCGGACACCAGTACCCGGTCGAACCACCCCTTGAGGATCGCCGGCACCGAGAACCAGTAGATCGGAAAGTTGAGGATCAGCAGGTCGGCCCACAGCAGCTTGTCCAGCTCGGCCTGGATGTCGGCGGCCAGGCTCTGGCGCTTGACGCTCTCGCGCTGTTCCAGGGCGTAGACCAGGTAGTCGGGATCGGCGCGCTCGGCGAAGTCGGCGGCACTGGCCACCGGATTCCAGTTCATCGCGTAGAGATCCGAGACCTGCACCGCGTGGCCCTGGCCTGCCAGGGTCTCGCATGCCTGGTCACAGAGCGCGCGGGTGAAGGATTGCGGTTCGTTGTGGGCGTGGACGATCAGTACGTTCATCGTGGTTTCCGAATCGTGGTGACCGGCCGCATCGCTCGCGGCCGAGGGGTTCAGGCCTGGCCGAGCAACTCGGCGGCGCACAGCGCGATGCGCCGACAGGCTTCGCGCAGCGGTTCGGCGCCCAACACCAGGCCGAGGCGGATGTGACCGGCGGCGCTCGGGCCGAAGGCTTCGCCGGCGAGCACCGATACGCCATGGCGGTCCAGCAGGCGGTCGGCGAAGGCCTGGGCGGAAAGTCCGGTGGGACGGATGTCGACCATCACGAACATACCGCCGTCCGGGCGCAGTGGACGCAGGCCGGGGCTGTCGGCCAGGCACTCGATTACCAGGTCGCGGCGGCGGCGGTAGGCCTCGCGCATCGCCTCCAACTCCGGCAGCGGCGCCTCCAGCGCGGTGCAGGCGGCATCCTGGATGAATTCCGGCGAGCCATAGAGCATGCACAGGGCGAGGTTCTCCAGGTGCGCGCAGAGCGCCGCGGGACCGACCACCCAGCCGACCCGCCAGCCGGTCATGGCGTGGGATTTCGACAGGCTGTTGAGGGTCGCGGTACGTTCGGCCATCCCCGGCAGGCTGGCCGGGCTGACGTGCTCGCCGTCGAACAGCAGTTCGCTGTAGACCTCGTCGGAGATCATCCACAGGTCATGGGCCGTGCACAGCTCGGCCAGGGCTTCCCAGGTGGCCCGCGGCAGGCTGGCGCCGGACGGGTTGTGCGGGCTGTTCAGCGCCATCGCGCGAGTGCGCGGGGTGATCAGTGCGGCGACCTCCTCGGCCTGCACGCGGAAGCCATTCTCGGAGCGCACCGGCACCGGCACCACCCGCGCGCCACAGGCGCCGAACACCGCTTCGTAGGTGACGTACATCGGCTCGGCGACTATCACCTCGTCGCCCGGATTCAGCAGGCACTGCACCACCGCGTACAGCGCGCACTGGGCGCCGGCCAGCACCACCACCTGCTCCGCGTCCACCGCCTGGCCGCTGCGCTGCCGGTGGCGTTCGGCGATGCGCTGGCGCAGGGTGCGCTTGCCGCGCACGTCGGCGTAGTGGGTGTTGCCGGCCAGCAGGCTGTCGATGGCCGACTGGACGATGGGCGCCGGGGTATCGAAGTCGGGGTCGCCGACCGACAGCAGGAGGATTTCCTCGCCCTGCTCGACCCGTGCCAGCGCGCGATAGTGGATGTCCCAGGCAGCGGCGCCGTCGCCGGCGATACGTTGGGTGAAGTCGGAATAGCGCATGGATGCTCTCCTTGTCCGGCGGTCAGCGCGCGCAGGCGTGCCGCAGTTCGATCAGGGTCACGCCGGGCTGCCCGAAGCCGGCGCGCAGGTCGCGCTCCAGTTCGTCCAGGTCCTGCGGCTGGCGCACCGCGCAACCGTAGGCGCGGCCCAGCAGTGCGAAGTCGGGGTTGCGCGGCAGCACGCCGACCGGCTCGATGTCCAGGCCGAGCATGTCGTCGCGGATCTGGCCGAGCGCGTCGTTGTTCCACAGTAGCACCACCAGCGGACTGTCCAGTTCCTCGCTGGCGGTGGCCAGTTCCTGCGCGGTGTAGAGGAAGCCGCCATCGCCGACCAGCACCAGGCCCGGGCGCTGCGGGGCGCCGAGCTTGGCGCCGATGCCCGCCGGCAGGCCGTAGCCGAGGGTGCCGTAGCCGGTGGGATGCAGCCAGCTGCGCGGCGCTCGACTGGCGAACGCGTAGTTGCCGGTATAGGCCAGCTGGGTCATGTCGGTGCTGACGAACGCATCGGCCGGCAGCGCAGCGGCGATCCGGTCGAGGATCGCCTGGTGCAGCGCCTGCAGCGGCGCGTGTGCCGCGCGGATCTCCGCGCGCAGGCGCGCCACCCTCGCGGCGGCCGGTGTGGCGTCGCGGGCCTCCTGCGGCAGGCGCGCCAGCAGCGCTTCCAGGGTCTGCCGGGCATCGCCCCTGAGCGCTACGGCAGAGGGATAGAAGTCGTTGAACTTGCGCGGGTCGATATCGACGCGGATCAGTTCGCCGGACAGCGGCAGGCGTTCGCGCCAGAAGTCGGTGTCGGCCATCTCGGTGCCCACCGCCAGCACCAGGTCGGCCTCGGCGATCATCTCCCAGCCCGGCGCTACGCACAGGCTGGCCCCGGCGTTGAGCGGCGCGTCCGGCGGCAGCAGACCCTTGCCGGCGACGCTGGTGAACAGCGGCGCGGCCAGGCGCTCGCTCAGCGCGGCAAGCGCCTCGCCGGCCGCCAGCGCGCCGCCGCCGGCGATGAGCATTGGTCGCCGGGCCGCAGCCAGGCGCTCCGCCGCCGCCCGCAATGCCTCGCTGCACGGCACACCACGACCAGGGCGGCGCGCCACGGCAGCGCTCCAGTCATGGGCCACCGGCGCGGCGAGCACGTCGAGCGGGATCGAGATATGCACCGGGCGCGGACGCTCGCTGTCGAACACCGCGTAGGCCCGGGCGATCAGTTCGGGCAGCTGTTCCGGGCTCAAGGCCAAGGCGGAGAAGGCAGTGATCGGCGCGGTCATGGCACGCTGGTCCTGGGTCTCGTGCAGGCAGCCCCAGCCCTTGCCCAGGCTGGCGCTGTGGTTGACGCTGGAGATCACCAGCAGCGGCACCGAGTCGGCGTAGGCCTGGCCGATGGCGGTGGCGACGTTGGTCACGCCCGGCCCGGTGATGACGAAGCACACTCCCGGCTTGCCGCTGACCCGCGCATAACCGTCGGCCATGAAGCCGGCGCCCTGCTCGTGGCGGGTCAGCACGTGGCGGATGCCGCTGCCCGGAAGTCCGCGGTACAGCTCGAGGGTGTGCACGCCGGGGATACCGAAAACGGTATCCACGCCGTAGTTGGCCAGCAAGCGGACCAGAGCCTGGCCGGCGGTGAGGGTCTTCTGTGGTTGCATGGGCAATATCCTCGTCCAGTTCGG
The DNA here is from genome assembly GCF_005503585.1 of Pseudomonas sp. 2VD. Classification (NCBI taxonomy): domain Bacteria; kingdom Pseudomonadati; phylum Pseudomonadota; class Gammaproteobacteria; order Pseudomonadales; family Pseudomonadaceae; genus Pseudomonas; species Pseudomonas sp. 2VD. The sequence continues at coordinate 3,823 of NZ_SCND01000060.1, read as the reverse complement.
CGACCATCGGAGTCGCCGTTCGCGCCGCAGCGCTCTTGCTCCCCTTCCCACAAGCGGGAGGGGGAGCCGTCGTGTCCCCCCGGCCTTCAGCCATTGGCGAGCCGGATCAACGCATCCACCGCCAGCGCTCCCTCGGCATCCGCCAGCAATGGGTTGACGTCCAGCTCCAGCAAGCGCTCGGCATGTTCGCAGGCGAATTCGGCGACCGCGCGGATCGCCGCCACCAGGGCCTCCATGGATACCGCCGGGCGACCGCGGAAGCCGCTGAGCAACGGCGCGCTGCGCAGGCTCAGCAGGGCATCGCGGATCGCCGCGTCGGTGGTCGGCAGGAGCAGGCTGCGACTGTCGCGCAGCAGCTCCACGAGTATCCCGCCGGCACCGATCACCAATGCCAGGCCGAAGCCCTCCTCGCGCTTGACCCCGACGATCAGCTCGGCCAGCGGCGCGCCTGCCATGCGCTCCAGCAACACACGCTCGAAGACCAGTTGCGGCGCGTGCCGGGCCAGGCTTTCGCGCATGTCGAACAATGCCGCCTCCAGCGCCGCCTCGTTGCGCAGGCCGAGCGCCACGCCGCCGGCCTCGGTCTTGTGCGGCAGCGCGGCGCTGACCGCCTTGAGCACCAGCGGGAAGCCGAGGTCGAGGGCCGCTTCGCGGGCCTGCCCGGGGGTGCTCAGCACCCCCGGGGGCAGTGGCAGGCCGAAGGATTTCAGCGCCTGCTTGGATTGCCACTCGTCGAGCAGGTAGCCGTCGCCCGCCAGCGGCCCTGGGCAGATCGGCACCAACGCCGCCTCGCCGCGCTCCAGCAGCGCCGCGCGGCGCTGGCGGTAGCGGGCGATCCGTCCCCAGGCGGCGAGACCATCCTCGACGCCTTGCAGCGCGGCGACGCCCTCGCCGTGCAACAGCTCGCGGGCCCGGGCCGGCAGCAGTTCCGGGAACGCCGAGGCGATGAAGCCGACTTTGCCGTGGCGCTTCAGCGCGGCGCAGTAGCGTTGCAGAAGCAGGTCGCACTGCGGCCGCTCGCCGGTTTCCTCGCCCGGATAGTCGAGCACCAGCAGGGCGGCGTCGGCAGGGCTGCGCAAAGCGCTGTCGAGCATTTCCTCCAGGGCCGCGGCATCGCCCCAGATGGCGGTGGTGAAGTCCAGCGGGTTGGCGATGTTGGCGTAGTCGGGCAGTACCCCGGCCAGTTCGTCGCGCTGTCCGGCGTCGAAAGACGGCAACCCCAGGCCGTTGCGCTCGGCGTAGTCAGCGATCAACCCGGCGTCGCCGCCGGAACAGGCCAGCGCGACCAGGCTCGGCCCGCCAGGCAGGTGGCCGCAGGCGGCGGCCTTGAGGGTTTCGACGAAGCTCACCGGGCCGCTCACACGGATTACCCCGAGGCGCTCGAACAGGCTGTCGTAGAGCGCGTCGGAACCGGCCAGGGAACTGGTGTGGCTGAGCGCGAGGGCCGCGCCGATCTTCGACACTCCGGTCTTCAGGGCGATCACCGGCACGCCTTTCTGCAACGCCTTGTAGGCCGCGCGGGCGAACCCCGGGACGTTCTTCAGACCTTCCAGATGCAGGCCGATGGCAGTCACCCGCGGCTCGTCGAGCAGCACGTCCATCAGCTCGGCGATGCCCAGCTGCGCCTGGTTGCCCACCGATGCCATATAGGCCACCGGCAGCGAACGGTCGCTCATCGACAGGTTGTAGGCGAAGTTGCCGCTCTGCGTCAGCACCGCGACGCCCCGCTCCACCTGCCGACCGCCATGTGCCACCGGCCATAGCGCGGCGCCGTGCAGGTAGTCGAGCAAGCCGTAGCAGTTCGGGCCAAGCAGCGCCATTTCGCCGGCGGCGGCCAGCAGCCGGCGTTGCACGGCCAGGCCCTGTTCGCCGGTTTCGGCGAAGCCGGAGGCATAGCAGATCGCCCCGCCGGCGCCTTTGGCGGCGAGCGCGGCGACCGCGTCGAGGGTCAGTTCGCGGTTGGTGGCGACGAACGCCGCGTCCGGGCCGCACGGCAGGTCGGCGACGCTGGCCACGCAGGGTACGCCTTCGAGTTCGGCGTGCTGCGGATTGACCAGCCACAACTGGCCGGCGAAACCGCCTTCGGCACAGCGTTTCAGGGCACGCGCCATGCCACGGCCGCCAATGAAGGCGAGATGCCTGGGTGCCAGCAGGCGCTTGAGGTTTTCACGATTCATGTCGGTTCTCGATTCGGAACATGGCAGCCTTCCCCTCTCCCCTGGAGGGAGAGGGGAGCCAGGACTTCAACGCAGCAACGGCCGCAGCAGTTCGCGGGAAACGATGTGCCGCTGGATTTCCGAAGTGCCCTCCCAGATCCGTTCGATCCGCGCGTTGCGCCAGATGCGCTCGACCGGTCCTTCATCCATCAGGCCCATGCCGCCGAAGATCTGCACCGCTTCGTCGGCGACCTTGCCGAGGGTCTCGCTGGCGAACAGCTTGGCCATGCCGGCCTCGCCGTCGGTCATGGTGCCCTGGTCCATCTTCCAGGCGGTGTGCAGGGTCATCAGCTCGGCGGCGCGGATCTGCGTGGCCATGTCGGCGAGCTTGAAGGAAACGCCCTGGTAGCTGCCGATCGGCTGGCCGAACTGCTTGCGATCGGCCGCCCAGCGCAGCGACAGGTCGAGGGCGCGCAGGGCCTGGCCGACGCAGTTGGCGGCGACCATCACCCGTCCGGCGGTGAGCCAGGCGTTGGCCACTTCCCAGCCCTTGCCGACCTCGCCGAGTACCTTGGAGGCCGGCACCCGGCAATCGTCGAAGAAGATCTCGTAAGTGTGGTAGCCACGGTTGCTCACGCATTTCGGCCCGCGGCGCACGGTCATCCCGGGCGTGCCCTTGTCCACCAGGAAGGCGGTCACCGCGTTGCGCTTGCGGCCGTTGTGCTCGTAGCTGTCGGTGACGGCGAAGACGATGGCGAAGTCGGCGTGCCCGGCGTGGCTGATGAAGTGCTTGCTACCGTTGATCACGAAGGCGTCGCCGTCGCGCACCGCGCGGGTCTTGATCGAATTGGCGTCGGAGCCGGCGCCCGGCTCGGTGAGGGCGAAGCAATCGGTCTTTTCGCCCTGCACGCAGGGCAACAGGTAGTCGCCGAGCTGTTCTCCGGTGCAGGCCATGAGGATCTTCGAGGGCCGCGCGACGAATACGTGGAGGGCCCAGGAGACCTTCGACAGCTCGCGTTCGACCAGCGCCTGGGACAGGTAGTCGAGGCCGCCGCCGCCCACTTCCTCGGGCATGTTGAAGGCATAGAAACCGGCGGCGATGGCCTTGCCGCGAATCTGTGCGGCCAGCTCCGGCGACACCGCGTCGGCGCGGTCGACATCGTCCTCGTGGGGCAGCAGTTCCTTCTCGACGAAGCTGCGCACCGCCTCGACCAGCATGTCCTGTTCCTGGGTCAGCCTGAAATCCATGGGAATCACCTGCTCGGCGCCTAGCGCCCGCTGAATTGAGGGGAACGTTTCTCGGCCACGGCGCGCAGCGCCTCGGCGGCATCCTCGCTGCGCCCGCAGAGCAGCCCTGCGGCCTGCTCGGCCCGCAACTGCTCGGCCAGCGAGCGCCCGGCGCCGTCGCGCAGCAGGCGCTTGGTCTGGGCGAAGGCAAAGGTCGGACCGCTGGCGAGACGCGCAGCGAAGGCGCCGACCGTCTCAACCAGGCGCTCGTCGGCGACCACCTCGCCGACCAGTCCGGCGCCCAGGGCTCGCTCCGCGCTCCAGGCTTCGTCGAGGAACAGCAGGCGCTTGGCCGCCTCGCTGCCGAGCAGCCGTGGCAGATGCCAACTGGCGCCGGCGTCCGGGCAGTAGGCCATGCCGGTGTAGCCGGCCTTGAAGCG